>CAOKET010000013.1 GCA_948467605.1 uncultured Mycoplasmatota bacterium
ATTAATGGTCTAGTAAGAGGGATTTGAACCCTCAACCTCTACATCCCAAATGTAGCGCACTGCCAAATTGTGCTATTACTAGATAAAAATACACACATAAATTTGACATAATCTCAAAAAAAGTGTATATTATATATAACGAGTGTGGTCGTGCTGACATTCTAGCGCGGTCACATTCTTTTTTTATTTTCTTTTGAATACAAAAAAATCATTGCCTTTTTTTACAATGATTTCATTAATAAATGTAATATCTGTTCTTTTATATAACTTATCTATTTGTTGCTTACCTTCTTTCATACTCAACTCAGAAGATGATATATCAAAGATAAAATTATTACTTTGTTTATTTTTATTGTATACAGAATGATATAAAGCTTGGTTACTTTTTCCGCTTATTGTCTTTAAATCCCAATTTTCATTTTTATACATATAATCAGGTGTTTTAATTCCACTAGGATTGTTTATTCTAGGAACCATATATAATTCACCACCAAAACTTGATTCTAACCACTCTGCAATTGTTTTTTCTTTTTCAGAATAATCAAGAACAACATTTTTACCATCAACCTCATATTTAATTCCTTCATGCTCAAAATAATTCATATCTAATACTTTATGGCTATTAGGAGTTGCTTTATCTAGCCATTCTTGAGTAATATCTACATAGTTATCTTGAATTGTATTATTCCTAGTTTTAACTCTCCTATATCCATCCACTCTTAATCTTTCTACTTTAGTAGGTAGTCCACTTACATCAGAAAGTTCTTTGTATTTATCTGTTAACTGTCTTATTTTTGTTTGACAATGATATACTTCATCAGTATCATTAATTGCTTTAGCGCCTATTTGTCTTTCTTTATACTGCCTTATTTTAGTCTCTATTTGTCTTTGTAACTGTGTACCCTCATAATTAGTATAATGTTCTCCTTCAAATTCAAAACCATCCTTATTAGCTTGTTTATCTCTTTCTAGTTCTTCTTTGGAATATAAAGGTTTAGATATACCTAGAATTATTGAATATGTAAAATGATAACAGTTAAGTTCTCCTACATGTCTATCTAACGAATTATTAACACGTTTAAATTCTTCTTTAGAGAATTGTTTACCATCTATTGTATCTATATGATCTGGTGCTGCATTCTTATGATGTGATACTTCTATACCATCAGCTCCAAACTCTTTTCCAAATTCTTCTTGTAATTCTCTATTTAACCTTCTAACACCATCCATAATATTCATACGAACAGAACTATCCATTCTTCTAGAATAACCAGTTGCATACTCAACTGTTCTCAAACCATTAGAGGTTAATTCTCTCATAGTTCGTTTCATTGCCATTTCATATGATTCTCTTCCCTGAGATATACTTAATATAGCTCTGTCAGTTATTTCTTGATATATTTCAGATAAAGAGCTAAATTCTTTTATACCCTTTGAGTTGTACAGTGTATAAGCCATAGAATTACTCATGTTCAAATATTCATCTATTGTTGCCTGTGCTATATTCCTTACATGTTGTTGTAGTTGTTTATTATCTTGAAATGGTATAAACTTGATATTTTTATATTCATAGAATTGTTTAGCATATGTTTGATTTTGTTTCGCTACATCTTCAAATATATCGTATATATCTGATACATTCTTATCTGTTATTTCTGCTATCTTGCTTACTATATCATCTAAGTCATTACCATACTGGATAGACTGAAATACCTCTTGTAATTGACTAGGTGTTAGTTTACCTATTTTAGATATTTGATCGCCTAACTTATTAATCATGAAAAGATTTAATTCTTCTATTCTATCAACAAGTCTTTCTGATAATCTCTCTAACGATTCTTCGCTTAACATATATTTTTGCCATCTATCAAAATATTACTTATCCCAACATTTTTTAATTGTTGTTTCATAAAGAATTCTGCACTTAATAACAATGACTTTTTCATTTGCTTTTTCTTTATTCTTTTACTTTTAGTTTTGTGGTATATTTTATAATACTTATCATGTAAAGGGAATATAATTTCTTCTTTTTCCCATACAGCACTGAAGAAATTATTAATTACTCCACCTCTTGCCAATTTTGGTATTTGCATATCATTTACCTCCTATTAAGTCTTTTGTGCTCGGACTTTCTTCTTTTATTTGTTTTAATGCTTCTTCTGATTCTTCTAATGTTTCGTTAGGTTTTAGGAATTGTCTATATTCAGATTTTTTAATAACACCATCAGCATACCCGCTTCTTAATTGATTAAATGTTTCTTGGTTAGATTCAATCATTGAATAAGACCAGTCAAATGATAATGTATATTTACCCTGTGGACTTAAGTTATAATAATTAGCTAATATGTCACATGCATATATAAAGTCTGATATTCCATCTTCCAAACTACTACGAATATCATCTACTATTGAGAATGTATCTTCTATTGCCCTTCTAGCTTCATCAGAATTTTGATAAGTTGATAGTGGATCTGTTAATATTCCTCTACTAGTCCCTACCATTTTTTCTAATATTGCGCATTGTTGCATTAATTTATTAAATAATGGTGTATCTCTAAATGCAGGATCAAATATCTCCCAAAATCCATCTTCTCCAGAATTTATTTTTTTATATAAACCATTAGTTGTTAATGCATTATCACCTTTAAACATAGTGACATCTGCACCAACAAACACTTCTTTTAAGTCAAACTCTCTTTCTATTTGGTTAAGCGTTTTTCTTATCTTGTTCATTTGTTTTTTGCAACCATATGTTATTGGTACACCATAGTTGTCATTTTCTTTTCTATTATCTACTGGACATTTAATAAACATAAATGGCATTTTAGATACATTTGTTATTGATATATCTTGTATATTAGCCCATTCTGATACTTCTTCCATAGAAATAGGAGTTGTTTCTACTGTTGCTCTATACTTTATATATAAGTTATTATTTTCTAATGTATAATCTGCCCATCTATAATAGTTTTTTTGATTTCTTACTATATGTTCAGCTAATATAGTACAGTCTATTATATCTTCGCCTATTTGCTTATTAATAACTAATCTATTTTGAGATACTATATTAAAATAAATCTTTGATCTAGTAACATATGGTACAACTAATACACCACCAGTTCCCAAATCTCTAGCTATTATTTTCTTTAGTTTCTTTTTTAATCGCTTTATAACATCTTGATGCAATACAGCTCTTTTATCATTGCCTGTTGCATCTATATTGCTATCATTCATAACATAATTAGCTAGTTTATTAGCAAATATAGCAGTAAAATTAATATCTGTTATATCTTCATATTCATTAGTGTATACCTCATTATCATGTAACCTATTATCATCACTCACTTGTTTCTTACCAAATAAAGCTAATATTTTATCCCACATTGTTCTTATCATGATTATTCTCCCTTCCTTCTCCATATAGAATTGGTTGCATATCTAACACTGTCAATACAGTGATTATCTTTATCAACATATCCGCTTATGTAATTACCATCTTTATCAGTTGGATGTTCATAAGTGGTAAACTCCTCTGCAGTTCTTGGACATCTTTTTGGATCTATTACTATTTTTACTAGTCTTGCTAACCACTTCATTGAATAGTCCACAGTATCAGGCCCTTTCTTCGCTCCACGCATTAAAGAACCATAACTTTGAAAATCTGCTATGTCCTTAGGTGCTGCACTATCTCCAGTTATCAAATCATCATTTTTTACGTTTTTATCTTCTTGTAAGTGTTTCCAAACATCAGCATTACTCATCTTATTAACTACAAATTCATCAAATATATATAATGTTAACTTATTTGGTTGATAACACATATTTGTCCATACTAAAGGATCTGGATACCATCCAAAATCCATTCCTTGATACAAATAATCAAAGTTTTCTATTTCGGTATCAGTTATTTCTCTTAACTCTATATTTTCAAATACGTTTCCACCATCACCAGTTTCATCACCTAAATACTCATTTGCATATATTTTTGGATTATTTTCCTCAATAAATTTTGCCTCATCTATAAAAGGTTGACCTAGCCACTCTACTGGTACATCTAAATATGTACTTGTATGTATGCATCTATTTGGTTTAGGTATTCTACTTTCTTTATTAACAAAGTGATTTTTTGATTTTGGTGTATTATATATTCTAAATATTATGAAATCATTACCACCACGAACGATAGATTGATCTATTTTACGTACTTCATTCATACCATCCATTTGGTCAAATTCTTCATATATTATTAAACCTATGTATTTATCCTTAGGTGGTTTTATAGACTTAATCTTACCAGGATCATCTGCACCTCTAAAATATATTATTTGACCTGTGTCCTTATTTTTTATTTCTAAAGGACTTTTTGTACTATCCCAATGCTCTTTTACATTAGGATAACTCTCCGATAATTTATCTATTGCCCATAGCATTTGACTATATATACTATCCTTTAATGTATTTCCAACCTTACGAATACAAATGGCACACATATCAGGATTATTTTCTAGTATTTCAATTCCCTTTTCACTTACAAATGATGATTTTATACTAGCTCTTCCACCTCTTAGCCAATACTCTAGATATCTTCTTTCATCTATCCATCTGTTTAAATCAACAAAGGCCTTTCCTATATCTTTTGAGGGTATAAAAATAGGAGACTTTTCTGTCCCCTTATCAATATTTTGCATTTCTAAAAATTTAAGTTCTTTATCTACTAATGTCCCATATGCAGTTGATAAATCTCTTACATTTGTGGATTGATCTATCTTTTCTACTTTATCATCTATTGCATCAACTATTTTAGATATTACATTTAATCTTTTAGTACTTGTTTTAGAAATCATATCTAGCATAGTTTTAGTATTCTCTGCTTTTTTTTGCTCACACTTTTTAACGCTTTCAGTATCCTTTAGTACCCACTTTTTTACCGTTGTTGCTGATATATTGTATTTCTTTGCTACTTTATTGTAACTTTGTAAGTCTACATATTCAGCTATTATTTGTTTTCTTTCTTTATCTGTTAGTTGAGACATAACAACCAACTCACTAACTCTCTTTTATTATTAAATCTTTTAGATGTATTTAATTTTGTATCTTTTAATTTATAATTGAAGTTATATGTTTTTCCGATTTTTCCATTCTTTATGTTTTGTATTTCTATTAGAGACATATCATACTTATTGCTTAATATAAGTAATTGTGTTCTTATCATTTTGTTTAAATTCATGTACATGCCCCTCTTTCATCTTTAAATATTTTTCTTCATCTTTTAAACATTTCTTGTTTCTAGGGCAAAACTTACAGTTACAATATTTAAAACATAATATTATATCTTTCATACCCTATCCTAAAAATACATATATTAATACTAATATAATTATTAATACATAACATATAAACGTTTTTAAATCTATATCTTTCTTCATAGCATTACCTCAATGTTTATTACATAAAAATAAGAACTAATTAATTAAACTAGTTCTTAAAAGTTAATATATAATATGGAGTTGTTATTTTTGTGTTTTACCACAATACCATAATAACATATTAAATGTCCCATGATGTCCCAACTTTAATTTTTTTCTATTTCTTTTTCTATTTCCTCTACTATTCTCATTACCGTATTTTTTGAAGCAGGTACTAATCTAGATATTTGTCTATATGATTTTTTCCCAAACCACCTTAATATAAATATCTTAAATTTAAACTTATCTGTTGCTTGTTCTTCCATCTCTAATAGTTTATTATGTATTTCTTCTCGTATCTCTTTCTTTTTTTCTATTATGGTTTCTATTTCTTCTAGTGTTCCCATTTTTTCTAACATTTTATCCTCACTAATTTTACTAGAAGTTTTTTCCTTTGAATAATCTGAACTTGATGGTAATAAACTCATTCTTATTTCTATCTCTTTATTGTATAAATCGTTAATATCTTTATTTATTAACTCTAGTTTATTTTGCATTTCTATATAATTTTTATAGTCCATCTACTCACCTTCTTTTAGATATTGATCTAATTCTCTAATCTTGTTTTCTATTTCTTCACATATTTTTATTACTTTTTCTTCTTTATCATCATTTTGTAGATTAGTTTGTAATCCAAAACAGATTAAATTATTTTCATTATCTCTTTGTAATATAATATCTAAATTATATCTGTTTTCGATAAAACATGTACTTCCCCATAACCTTATAGTGTAGTCTATTATATCTAATTTTTTATTTCTTAATAATTTATTCATTATTCCATCCTAATTCTTCAAACATCTCTTTAGCACTCATCTTTATCACACCTCTTTAATAAATAATTTACTGCCTTTGCAATTTCATTTTGTTGTTCTGCTATAATTTTGTCGTGTTTGCTTAAAGTACATTTTGTACCATATTCATTTAATAAATAGTAAGTATTATATCCATCAAATTTTATATCTAATAATTCTATTCCTTTTGGAGCATCTTCTATGATCTCTATTTCATCATTTAATACTTCTGTAAATGATCTACCTAAATCACATATTTGAACACTTGCTAAATATGTTTCAAAGTCTATGCTAGCTTCATTTAGATAAATATTCATTCCTTCTGGTTGTTTCCAAATATAGTTTTTATATTTAAACTCTTTTGGCTTATTATTCATTTCTAAAAAATCAGTTATTTTCATCTAATCACTTCCTTTATTTTACTTGACTCAAAGTTTTCTAAAATATATAATATATCTCATTGAATGAGAGGTTTTTTTATGACTACAAAATTTAATCACGATATTGCCATTGTGTGGAATGGCATAGAATGTAAAAAATGGGCTTTAAAAATTGATAACTATTATTATTATTTAGAACATACTACTCCAGAAGAATTAATAAATATGTTTAATGAAATAATTATTACACATAAATCAATTATTTATAATGACATATCTATTGAAAAACTTTCATCCACAAAACTTGATAAAATTTACAATAATTTCAGAAACGTTTCTTATAATTGTTTATTCTGTAATCAAATTAGACCTCTTTATAAAGTTACGACTTATAATAAGACTAAACCATCTAACGACTTTTTTATATGTAGACAACATTTAAAAGAATTAACTACATACTTAGAAGATATGATTAATACAGGCACATGTAGAATGACATCTTTTAATAAATTTACTACAACTATTGAAAAATAATTTTAGTTATCTACTTTCTCTACTAAATCTGCTTTTATTATGTCTTCAATATATTCTTCATCGATATTTTTAAACATATCATCTTGTTGTTCAGTTATTATTCTTGTTCGTACCTCAATTTCAATACTTGTCCATTGTGCAACATGCTTATAATAAATATATTCTCCTTCACAACTATCTAATGATGTTGGTCTATTCCACCAATCTTCTTGTAATTCATACCCAAACTTTTCTAATTCTTTTAAATCTACATTATCTTTTATTTTTAACACTTATAACACTCTCCTTTAATCATGAAAATCTATTATTGTAATAAATTTATCTGTTAAATCTATATTTTTTATTTTATCTTCAAAATCCTCATGTTTAATCCAATCTTCACCATTCCAACTTTCTCTTACATATAAATTTTCTTCATCATCTATTACTACATAACAATCATCAATTTTAAAATCAATCATATCTTTAAAATAACCACCATCAACATATAGAACTTTATGATTAAAATTTATTTTTATCTTACTACCATATCTTCCACCTATTTGCCACCAATCCCATGCAAATTCTTTAGTGTCAAAATTTTCTCTATATTTTTCTAATATATTTGATAATTCGCTTTCAGTTGGCAATTTCTTTGTAATAATATGTCCCTTAAAGTGCATTATTCATTACCTCCTACTTTATCTATTATTTGTAACACTCTTCTAGCACTAATTAATTTGTCTTTTGTATTACTATCCAAGTCCCAATCTCTTTTTGCATATTCTCTTATATCAATTAGTGCTTGTTTTAAATTTGTGTTTTCTTTATATAAAGTGTTTCGTTCCATAAAGTATTTATCACTTTGACTAGCTTGCTTTTCAAGAGTATCTATATAATTTATTATTTTTTCTTTATTCATTGTCATCTCCTTCGATTATTATATTTTCTTCCCATGTATCTGAAATTGTAGAAATCCAACCACAATGAATTGCTTTAATACTTCCATCTGGTCTATAAAATTTTTGTGCATCTTTTCCTTGATAAATTTTTACTCCAAAATTAGTTTTACCTTTTTTTATACCATATCTAAGTACATCACTTACTATAATAATAAAGTCCATGTTTATAGAAATTAAATACCTAATAAACTCTCTTACTTGACTAAATGGTGGATTTGTAATAACTAAATCATACTTTGAATAATCTATATTCCGCCATTCTTTATCATCACATTTAACATCATAATAACAGTCTTTTAAATACTTATATATATTACTTTCTTTGTTATCACAAGGACATATTATCTTTTTATTTCTTAAATCATATTTATGTAATTCTCTTACCACATCTTTATACATGGTATAGAACTCATCATCAAGTGTCTTTCTTTTGCAGGTCTTCAATTGTTGCATTGTTATCTCCTTTTGTTAAATGACTAAACCTTTGAATATAATAATTTTTAAATTTAGTTATGTATATTTTATCTTTAAATCTTTTATATTCACATCTAGACCAAAGTTCACTTTTTCCATTATCATTTATAAAATCTTCGCTTTTATAGGTTTTTAAAAATGGTAAAATTAATTTCATATAAAATGGTGTTTTTAAATCAAGTCTAGTTGTATCAAATACTTTTTTGTAATCATAATCATAAATACTATTCATTGTTATCTCCTTTAAGACAAGAAAGATTCTCTAGAACAAATGTGGAGACATTTTCATTACCTAATCCCCATTGATTATTAATTACATAGTAGCTCATAAAATCAAATACAAATTCACTATCTAGAATATAAAAATCGTTCATTCTTTTACCATATTTTTGAATAAAATAACAACATTGTGCAATATTCTTATTTATTTCACCATATTTATAAGTTTTATCATATCTAAATGTTAAATCCACATTTTTACTTATTACTCCAAGACTTTCATTATATGTAAATGGTATTTGATATAACATAACTATTTCTTTTAATGGCATTTCATCGTTTCCTGCCAATTTTGCTTCAATAGTTTCTTCAATGCCTTTTTTAGGTATAATTATCATCCCCCAACCAGTTCTTATATTTTCTAAGTCTTTTCTATTAAAAGGATATTCATCTCTAAGAAAATAGGCAAAATTAAGCCATTTCATTGTATTTTCAAAATTGTAATATTTAGTTTCTTCCATTGTTATCTCCTTTGCATTTGATTAATATTTCTAATAAATCCATAATATCTGTCCCTTGAATAGACCATTTCTCCATTCGCAAATCTTCTATCTTATTTATTGCTTCATCAATAGCAGATTCTCTTTGTTTGAGTTGATTTACTAATTCTTGATTTTTTTTCTTTAATTCTGCTTTCTCAACTTCCAAAATAGATATATATTGTTCTCTGTTCATATTATTTATTTCTCCTTATAGTAGTTTCTAAAATAAAATTGGTTTCAATAACTTCTATTGTTCCATATTCTTTCGTATAGACCTCAAAAGCATTTTCTTTTATATTTTCTTTAATTTTTTCTAGTAATTCTTCTTTATGTTGAATTTGTTCTTTTAGTTGTTGGTTTTCTTGTTGTAATTGTTTAATTTTAATTTCATCATTAGCACACCATTCATAAACATCTGCTTTATCCATTCTTCTACAACCCCAAATAACACTTCGTTTTATTCTTTCATCTTCTGTCATATTTTTTACAGGGATACCTAAAATGTCACAATTATATAAATCTTCTTCATTCATACTTACTACTCTTTACCCTTTCTAAAATTTCTTGATAATTATTTAAAGAATTTTCATATAATCTTAATTCTTCCCCATAAGGTTCAATTTTGTTGCTTTTGGGATTTATCAAACTATTAATTTGATTTATCTTATCTTCTAAATACTTTATTAGTTTTTGTTCTCTATTGTCTTGTTTCAAAAAGTTAAATAAAGTTTCTTCAGACATAAATCCAATAGGGCATTTACCTAAATATTTATCATATATTTCTTTTGGTATTTCTCCACTAGCAATCATCTTAGCAATTTGTTGTAACATCTCTTCTTTACTCATATATCCTCCTAATTACCAAAATATAACCACCATTTAGCAAGTCTGTATTCTAGTTTACTTTCTTTTAATTCTTTTATTTTGTTATTATTTTCTGTATATGTATTTATTTGATTTTTAACTAATTCATCACTTTTTAAATCTGGATATATTGTTACAAGAGTAATAGAACTATCACTTGCAAACTCTTTTAATGTATTACCCTCATATTGCATATATTCTTTTACTAATGAATCTATTTGAGATTCTATTTGTTTATTCTCTTCTTGATACATAATTATTTTTTCATCTATTATTTTGGCTTGTCCTAATTGATGAAAGCATATAAACATACCTATTAAACAAGCACCAAACAATAATAAACTTCCACTTGCTGATATTGATTGTATGTCATAATCATCACATACATCTATAATTCCTACTACTACAAATATTACTATTGCTATTACTATCCCTAAAATTAACATTTCTTTTCCTCCTCTACTTTATAACTCATTTGTTCTAAATTATCTATTCTCTCTTTTAATATTTCAATTTCATTACATAATTGTTTTATAGTTGGTTTTAGCCCATTATTATATGCATGAATCAAATTATAACTTCTTGTGCACCACTCTAAGTTATTTACATTGTTATTTAATTTATTACCATCTTTATGATTTACATCTTTAAATTTATTTGGATTTGGTATAAACGTTTCTGCTACTAAACGATGTACTAAATAATATTTTCTATTATGATTAACATCTGTTAAAGGTACACGATAATATTCACAACTACAATTATTTGGTTTCATTATATGTTCTTTAATTTTTCCATAACCTCTATTACAGTTTTTTAATCTTTCTAATGCCTTAACTTCTCCTATGTTATTTATTTCGTATAATCCTTAATTGGTTTCCACTCTATATTCTGCATTTTTAAATGACTCCTTTGTTACTATTGATTCAATATCGTTTTCAAATATATTTCCATAATTTATTTTATGGTATGCTTCAGTTGTAACGTATTTTCTATCTTCTATTGACTTTCCAATTTGAACCACTTTATAACCATTAACATAATCTCCAACTTCTATTAAGTCTATTATGTCAAAACTTGGTTCTCCTACTATAATTTTATCTATATTATCTAATGTTGTTAAGGTATCTCCATATTCTTCATCAAAAATATAATTATCAAATATATGCTTTGATTTCCAATGATTATACGAACGACTTCCATCATCTTTAAGGACATTAATGCCTAATCCTAAATATTTAGCAATTCCTTTTTTAGTTCTTACATACATTCCTTCTTTTATTTTCATAACTACTCCTTATCAAATATAATTTTTATAAATCTTTTGGCAAATCAACATATACGAATATTGCTTTGTGATATTCCAAATTATCAACTACATCTTTTGCTTTTTTCTCTGCTTCTTCTTGTGTTAGTTCTTCATATTCTTTTGTTTCTATTAACCATTCAATGTAATCTTCTGGCTCATCTTTAAATACCCAAGTACAATCTCCATAACCATAAGAATCTACTTTTGCATATTCTTTTATATATGATGTAGAAAATTGACCTAGCCAAGTACCATAATCATCTGATACTACATCACTATATACCCATGCAAACACAGGTAAATCTGGATTATTTTTTATTAGTTCTATTAATTCATTATTCATAATCTTCACTATATAAATTGTTTATTTTTTCAAACAATTCTTCTCCTATCTCATTTATTGTTATATCATCTATATCTAAAAGTTCTAAATAACCATGAATATAACACCACTCATAATATTCTTTTTTAGTTATTTGATTATCTTTATATTTTTTAGTTTCTATTTCAAAATCTGTATAATACTGATGACAATACTTTTTTGAAATGTGATTATAGTAACTATTTTTGTTTATTAATTTTTTATTACAATAAGGGCATTTATATATTGTTAATTTTTCTATCATTTTTCCTCTCTTTCCTTAAGCAAGCTGTGTCATTTAATAATCTTGCTATCAAAATTCCAGTCTTTGTAGTATTAACATCTTTAAATAATAAGTGTTTATTTTTTGCTGTTAATTTATCTTTTACACGTACCAAAATTAAGTTATCTATATCAAAGTTTTTATTATTACTATCACCAAAAATAATGCTATATCCTTTTGGTATTCCCCCCCCTGTTTTATTTTTATATATGTAATGATGTTTTAATTCCCATTTATTTTCTTCAGTTTTTATCATAGTATATCCTTGAGAATTTACAAATTCATATCCTATAGGTTTTATATTATGAGGTTTTGTATTTGGAGGAAACTTTGTAATAATTCCACTTCGTAATTTATTTTTCTTTTTAAAACTTATTATTGTATTTCTAGCTATATTTGAGTTGAATGTTTGATTTAATAAACTCGTTAATTCAAATGTAGTTTTTCCTAAATAATTATTGAAGATAAAAATCTTCATCTCTCTACTTAGTCTTGTTACCACTATCTAACAACCTATTTATATTTTCATCTTTTTCTAATGCATACTCATTTGAAATTTTTACAGCTGACAATACAGTATTTGCATTATTAACAATTTCCTGGGCTATATTTGCAATTGCTTTTGATCTTTTTATTTCTCTATCAAAATTAGTTTCCTCTTTAATACTTTCATCATCGTTTAATCTTTCTAATTCTTCAAATAAATATTTATTTAATGCTACTAGATCTGTTTTCATATTTTTAATCTTCTATCCTTATAACAAGTAAGGCATTAGAATACTCTCCTTTCTTCATTCTTCTTCTATTTGTAGGTGTTCCTAAAAAAGTTATATAGTTTATACTTCGATTTATTAAATTAGCTAAATACTTTTTAGTACCTAAATCTATAAATGTATCGCCCTTATATAGGGCATAAAGTTTTTCTGCTTTGTTAGTTTTCTTACAAGATATGTTTTCATACATACAGTCAATACTATCTTGCATTCTACATCTACCTCCTTCTAATTATTAACTTTGTCTAAATATGTTATTCCAACTGCATATGCAGACCATATATCTGCTTTAAATCCATAAAACCATCCTGGATTTTTTTTAGTACCAACTTGTCCAAATCTATCTATTAATGCTTGTCTAATATTACTGTCTTTTGCTTTCATACTTCCACAAATATTGATTTTTTCATCTTTACGGTAAACATAGTAATAACTAGCACAATCTCTTCTTTGTATAAACCTACCTATCCATACACAAGTTTCAAATACCTCTTTACCAACTGGCATACCATAACTAGCTATCATTTCTATTACTAATGTTTCGTATTTTAATTCACATAATTTTATAAGTAATAATTGATTGTCTATTTTTCCAAATTCTATAGGTTTATATGTTTCTTTATCTATTACACAATATGCACTTTCTATATTTCCTGGGTCTATTGCTAAAATCATATATTTGCCTCCAACTACTTATTAAATTCTTCAAATCGAATTGCATCCATTTTCTTTTTTAATGAATTTATTTTTTCTTCTGTTGCTGTATAACTATTTTTAAATCTTTTTAATGAACATTCTTTATCTGCTAATTTGCTTATGTCGTCTTTACTCATTCGTGTTGCCAATGCTTCGAAATAAGATATTGCTGGTGCTTTTCCATTGTCTTTATTCCAGTTTTTTCTTTCATTTGTTGTGTTGATTGCTGTATCTATTTGTATTTTAGTTTTTAATTCGATTATATCTCTTGTTAATCTTGCTATTATTTCTCCAATTATATAGTTTAGATTACTGTAAACCTCTATATTGTGAGCATAATCATACATCGTGTTGCAATCCTTTAATAATCCATCAAATACCTTTTGATACATATCCTTAAGTTCAATTTCTGATGAATTTTTTATACTAAATGGATTGAATAAATAATACTTTTCATTCATATGAATTACCTCTAAAATGGCAAGTCATCCATAGTTACTGTTATATCTCCAAATTCTGCAAATGGATCAGTTTGTGGTTTTGGTTGTACTTGCTTTGAGGTTTCTTCTACTGCTGGTTTAGATTGTTCTTTTGCAGTATCAATCAATTCTAATCTTTCTACAATTACCTCTGTTACATATGCTTTTGTACCATCTTGTTTGTCATAACTTCTATTTGCTATTCTTCCTTCTATCAAAATCTTGCTACCTTTCATAGCATATTTGCTTAATATTTCTGCTGTTTCCTTCCAAACAACAATATTTATAAATTGGCTATCATATTCGCCATTTTCATTTTTATAATTATTTCTAACTGCTATTGTATTTTGTATAACTGCTTTATTACTTGTTGTATATCTTAATTCTATATCTTTACATATACGACCACTTAAAATTACTTTATTCATTATTTCCTCCTATATAAAATCTTTATCGCTTATTCCATACATTTCACTTGCTGGAATGGGTTTGTAATTATCTCTTATATCGTTTTCTAAATCTTGTTTTTCTTCTTTTAAATTGCTTATCTCTAATAGTAAATCTTCTACTAAACTCATAAAACTGTCTGTAGGTATAAATTCATTTATCAACTCATAATCTGTAGATGTTATTTTTGATGCTTGTTGTATAACCTTTAACTCTTTATCATTTAACTTGTAATACATTCTTCCTCCTTCGGCATTAAGCCATTCTCTATACAATATGTAAGATAGTTTAATCTAGGTAGGTATATATCATTAATAAAACTCTCATCATATTCTATTTCGTGTTTTGATAACCTATCTAAATCTATCTCATTGAAATAATTGGTATAGTCTTCTTTTATAAGTCCATAAGCATCTATTTCAGCACAATGTATACCACTCGAATACATTTGAACTTGAACTTGATTTATATAATCTCTATGTTTGCTTAGTTCAAAACCACTAGTGTACTTATAAGTTTTAACTTCATATATCTTAGTTGAAGTATTACCATCCAGATTAACTCTTAATCTGCCTATAATAATTTGTTTATCCTTTTCTAAACCAGATATATTAAGTGCATCCAAAATTTTATGCTCATAATAAGTTCCTGCTAGTGTACTATCGTTTGAAAAATTGTTTTGATGTATTCCTAACTTTGTTAACCACCATTTTTCAAATGTTTTTGTTTTCCAATTACCTACTATATACTTGGTATCACTTGCACCAAAATAATTGCTTCTATCTTTATTTGATATCAATGTTACTTAATTCCTTTTCAAAATTACTTAAAGTATCAAAATAACTAAATAGTGCTTTTACCTCATCCTCTGTTTTATTAAGTTTTTGCGCTATCTCTTTAGTAGTTAATCCTAACTTAAGTTTACTTGTATAGATAATCTGACATCTTTCTTTGATTTTGAAAATGTCATGTTTGTTTAGATCATCTTCAAAGTTTTCTTTTTCATTTTGTTCCTCTTCTTTAAGCCATAAATTAAAACCTAATCCTGTTCTTATAGCTACACCTTTTACAAATAATCTAGTTTGACAATTCCATAATCTTTGTTGTGTCATAGAATTATCTTTTACTGGATTTGCTCCATTTGTAACAGGGCCTCTTTGTATAAATTCTAAATCATCTATTACAATCTTTACTGCTGTTTCATATACTCTATTTGTATTATCTTTACTATCAGTAAATACTTGTTCTGTCATAAATAAACTGCTTCCTGTACTTGGATTTACTACTGGTTCAAAATAAACTGTATTTGCTCCATTTTCATGTAGTAAATCAATTACTTTTGCCCAATTAAGATAATCTGCTCCATCTCGTTTATCTGTCCATTCACTTACATCTATTTTTCTTAATTCATCATAACTTTTTAGCATATCTTCCTCCTAATTTTTTCATTCTTTATCATCTTTTATTAAAGACTTTAAAGTTTTTACTTTTAATCTTAAATTCCTATTTTCTTTTTTTATTTTTGTTGAGTCGTTTGCATCTGCTAATCTTTTCATGAATGTTGTATATAACTCATCTTTAATAGTTTCTTCTAAAATTTCTATTTTTAATTCAGCGGTATTAAGTTTCATCTGTAGCTCTATTACTTTAGGGAACTTAAGCAATTGTAGTATTAGACGTATTATCTTTTTCATTAAATTCTTCTCCTAGCTTTATATAACCATTCTTCATAAATTCTTGCTTGTGGTTCTAATGACTCAATTCTAGCTTTTATATCGTTTAAACTATGTTGTACTTCAATAATTTCTAATACTAATTCCTCATGTGTTAAATTCTTATAATTTTTAACTAATCTGTAACCAGCGGTTTGAGAATTGTATATAACTGGTTTATGTAGTTTTAATTCACTTATTCTACTTCTGACTTCTCTATCACTAAGTCCTGTTTCTGCTACTAGTTGTGTTCTAGTTTTAAATTCTTTATCGTTTAAATAATCTTCTATTTCCATAACATCACCTATATTCTTTTAGTAATTCTTCCATTTCTGCTATTTCTTCTTTTGTTGCTTCTCTTTTTTCTATTTTTTTATCGAACCATTCAGGAAGTGATGAATTGTTTTTAGTAGTTTGTTCTTTAATTAAATTTTTTAATACTTCATGGACATAATTAATATTTGTAATATTTCTTCGTTGTGTTTCTTTAACTGCTTGTTTTAACAACTCTCTATCAACCTTTTCATCTTCCCAAAAATGAATTGTATTTATTTCAATAGGAGTTCCATTTACAATCCAATTTAAATCTTCGAGAAATTCAAAAATATTTTTTTCTTTAAATATTTCTTTTTCATTATCATTTACATTAACATTCTCATTAACATTTACATCAACATTAGGTTTTTTATTTTCTAACCTATGGTTTTCTAATTCTAAACCAGTGGTTTCATCTTCTTGTAACCTATGGTTTATATCTTCTGAACCTTTGGTTAATTCTTTAGTTTTTTCTATATTACCTATGGTTTCTGTTTCATTATTCTTTGGTTTTCTTCCACCTTTTTTGCCATCAACCCTACGTTTTTTATTAGCATCTATTTGTGGTTTTATTAGTACAAATACTTTCATAAGCTCTTTATCAAGTTTTGGCATTTCATCATATAATGCATATCTATTTATTGCTTTATATAACTGGAACTGTTCTTTTTCAGTATAGTAACTTATGGCTTCCTCAAAACTTTCGTAATATACAAAACTATTCATTTATACCTTCTTTAACAAAATAAGCTAAACCAACATATATAATTCCTAATTCAAATACCTCGGCTACATACCATAAATTGAAACTATTAAGCGATAAATGATAGATGCATTGTAATATATATATGAGTATTATTAATGTTGATATTATGTTTCTTATTTTTAAATGTTTGTCCAAATTTGACAAAATCTTTTTTATCATGTATAATCTATGTTGAATTTTTTTATTCAAATCCCTTATTTGTTGGTGGACATTATGGGATTTTTTTATTTGTCTTTTCATACATCCTCCTTTATATAAATTCGTAATTATTATCTTTTTTTACTTGTTCTAGTTCATCTTTTGTATAGAACAAATCTTTCTTATCTTTATCTTGAAATATTAAATTTGCTGTGTCATAAAATGTCTTTAAATTATCTTTATACTTTTGTGTATCTTTTGGTATATAATCATCATGAATTCTTATAGAGATATTGTTTATTTTCATCGTATTTACTAAACACATAATTTCATCTCCTCTTTTTTTAGATTTAGCGGTCTTTTTTCATATTTTTTTATTTAAAAATTATTTTCAATATTTCTAAATCAATTTCTTTAAATTCACTCACGTTCATCAAGTAATTAATAAGTTTTTGATATACATCTTTATATGTATATTTTTCTTGTTCTTTTAATTCTGTCGATATTTCAGAACTAAGTTTTTTATTTTCTCTAACTTTTCTATAATCTCATCATAATTAGATATAGATATTTTAATTTCTAATTCGTTTGTTCCTTTCATGCTTACCCACTTTCTTTTTGATTGTAACTATTTTCAGTTACAACATCTTCAAAAAAAATTTTGTCATATGACTCATCAAGAATATTTAATATTTTTTTTACTTCAACTAAATTGAAATCCAATTTTCCATTTTCTTTAAGGTTATAATTGTTTTTTGATATTCCTAATAAATCAGCCATTTTCTGTTGAGTTATGCCTAGTTCATTTCGTTTTCCAACTAATTTAGGATACATACTTCCTCCCTTCTATTTTTCAATTTCATTTTGTAACTATTTTAAGTTACAAGTCAATTCTAACACACTATAATTGCTCTGTCAACAAAAAAAGTAACATTTGTGTTGATTTTTTCACTTTTTTTAGTTATAATATTTATTGAAGGGAGGCACTTCATGGATTTTGAAAACGATGAAAACCTAGACTATCAATTAAATAAAATAGCTTCTATTGTAATCAAAGAAAAAAGATTAAATAAAGGATATAGTTTAGAAGATGTTGTAAATAGATTAAATAATATCATTACTAGGCAATCACTATATAGATATGAGAATAATGAAGCAAGAATGAAAAACAACATATTTAAAAAGATATGTTTAGCCCTAAATGAAAACCCTTCGGAAGTTTGGGAAGAAATAAATAGTAGATTTTTAAATAATATTAATGATACAGATACAAAAAATAATAACTCATTTGATGAATTAGATGTTTTATACAAAAATTCTAAAGGTATTATGTCGGAAGAAACAAAATCTACAATTGAATTTTTGATGAAAAAAACTATCGATAATTATGAAAAATCCAAAAATAATAAAGAATAGTATGCTAGTATAGGTACTAATTAAAGGGTGGTACAATATGAATATTAGTAATTTAGTTAAGGGAGAAATATCTCAAAAGGATCTATTAAACTACTATAATGCAACTATAATTTATGAAGAGTTGCCTAATAGTATACAAGGATTAGTTTTTAAATATGATAGTATATTCTTTATATTAATTGATAAAAATTTATCATATTATAAAAAAAGAAAAACTATTTTACATGAATTAGCTCATATAGAATTGTGTCAGTTAGAGCAATATGATAAAGATCTATTTGCTTTAAAAGTCAACAAATATGAAGATGAAGCAGATGAATATATAAAATTCATCTTAAATGAAATTGGTTAAAAATATGCTAGTACAGGTATTTTTAATATATATTAATATTAGAAGGAAGGAGTACTTATGAAAAGTTATGCAAGAGGGAATCTTGGAAAAGATGAAAATATTATACATGAATCAAAAATTAGTATTATACCTTTAATAAGTTATATCATACCTGTTATCATATTTGCTATTGCAATGTTTATTGTACAAAATATTTGGTTTGCAATAATATCAGTTGCAATAATATTTCTTTGTATAGTAGACCTAATAAAGGCAATAATAGGTATTTTAACAACTGAATTAGTAGTTACAAACAAAAGAGTTATTGGTAAAACTGGACTTATTAACACAAAAACTTTAGAGGCACCTTTAGATAAAATTACAACAGTTTCAATAAAAAAAGGACTACTAGGTCATATATTTAATTATGGAACTGTGAATATTAACGTATTTTCTGATAAATATGACTATAACTTTATAGAAAAACCTGAATTGCTTAAAAATGAGTTAATGAAATTAGTATAACTAAAAGAGGTGAATAAATAAAATGACAAACAGGCAAAAAGCAGAAAGGCATAATTACTTATTAAATCATCTAAAAAAATTAGTTGAAATTGATGAAACTAAATTATCAAAAGATGAACAAGAAAAATTGTTAATAGAAAAAACCAACACATCAACAGAAATTGATAACATTAGAAAAGAATTAGGTATTAATACTTCAACAGTTATTACCGAGGAAGAAATTAATAGCATAGAGTAAATAAAAAACGTACAGAGCGCCAACTCTATACGTAATATGAAAAAACACTTACGACCGCTAAATCATAAAAATAGAACTATAAAGAACTATGTGCTTTTTCGTGTTTAATTATATCACGAAAAACACGTATATTGCAATAAAAAGGAGTGATATAATTATGTCAATATTATTAGAAATATATTTAGAATACTTAAGAAAATCCCGTGAAGATTTAGATTACGAACGTAAATATGATGATGATAAAACATTAGAAAGACATAAAGAGCGATTAAAAATGATAACTAGTAGTACAGGTAGACCTGTTAGTGATGAAAATATATATGAAGAAGTAGTAAGTGGAGATAGCATAGATGAACGACCACAAATACAAAGATTACTTAGAGATATTGAAAATCCAAATGTTAAAGGTGTATGGGTAATTGATGTACAAAGACTTTGTCGTGGTGATTTGGGCGATCAAGATAGAATTATAAAAACATTCAAATATACTAATACATTAATACTAACTCCTGAAAAAGAGTATGATTTAAGTAACCCAGCTGATGAAGAATATTTAATTGACAAGTTATCATATTCACGTAAAGAATATAATAATATTAAAAAAAGATTAAATGATGGTAGAAAAGACAGTGTTCATGCTGGCTATTTTATATCAAGTACAGCTCCATATGGATATGAACGATACAAATTAAAAGGTCAAAAAGGATGGTCACTTAAAATAGTTGAAGAAAAAGCGGATATTGTACGTATGATATTTAGAATGTGTTTAGAAGGTAAGGGAACATTTGCAATAGCTACACATCTAAATGAATTAGGTATTAAATCACCACGGAATAAAAAATGGAGAAAAAATGGTATTAGAGAAATGTTACATAATGAAACATATACTGGATTTGTCAAATGGCAAAAAAGAAAATGTATTACAACTGTTGTGAATGGAAAAATCACTCATAAAATAATAAGGCAAAAAAAAGGAGATTATTTACTTGAAAAAGGAAAACATGAACCTATAATCTCCGAAGAAGATTTTAAACTTGTGCAAGAAAAATTGAAATCTTGTTCTACTAAATATGTAAAAAGTGACAGTGAACTCAAAAATCCACTTGCTGGAATATTACATTGTAGTGAATGTGGACTAGTCATGGCTCGTAGAGATGGAGGATTCTCAGTTTATTATAGACCAAGAGGAAGTAAATTAAATCCAACTCGATACAAAAGTAAACCAATAATTTATTGTACCCATAAGTGCAGAACAAAATCTCACGTTCTAGAATATGTAGAAATAGCATTAATTGATTCATTAAAAATTTGGTTATCAGAAAATAGAAAAATCATTGAAGATTATGATAACAATAGTTCTAGTATTATTAGTAACATAACAAATCAACTAGATATTTTAAATAAAGAACTTTCTAAAGAACAAAAAAAATTAGAAAGACTAAGAGATTTACTTGAAGATGGCATTTATGATAAAAATACATACCTAGAACGTTCGAAAACAGTTGAGAGTAGTATTTGTACTATAAATACTCAAATATCAAAAATAACAAAGGAAAATGAGCAAATAAAGATGGATAAGCTTAAGACTTTAATTCCTAAAGTCGAATCGTGTATTGCTGAATATTTTAATTTAGATGTTAAAGAGAAAAATGAACTACTACATTCAATTTTAGAAAAGGTTATATATACTAAAACAAAGGCAAGAAGTCAATGTGATCTAACACTTGACCTTTATGTAAAATTATAAAAAAATATATTTTGTTATATCATTGTGGTTATAATCCGTCAATTACACCAATCACGAATATAACCCCAGCAATTATACTAGCAGCTATACCTAATTTAGATGCCCCACCTTTTATTTCTAATAATTGTTTTTTTTGTAATTCTATCATTTTATACCTCCTTTAATACAATCAAAAATAAATTTTATTATTTTCTCTCTTTTTGTCCTTATTGAAATATCTACAACTCTATTTTCAATAGGATATTTTAATGTAGTTTTTAGCATTATTTCCTGATAATTTTTATAACTATCATTAACATACAAATCTTTTTGAATATAAAATATATGATATTTATATTCCTCTCCATCAATATTTATAGTATTACTTTCTATTATGTCTTGAACATCTTCTATGTCAACAAACATTTTCAAATAAAACTCATTTCCATCCCTATATACAATTCCTTTATTATAATAATATTTTTGATAAGATAATACACTTGTAACAATAATAAATCCAAAAATAGTAATAAGTAGTGAAATTAAAAATAATTTTAAATTTAATAATTCCGTAGTTTCAAACTCAATATCATTCACTTTTTACATTCCTTTCTTCAAAATCTATTACTTTATTAAATAAATCTTTATTATTGTCTCTATGTGATATAAATATAACTGTTTTATCTTTATAAATATCTATTATATTCTTTAATATCTCTCTTTCTAAATTTACATCTATTTGACTAGTGCTTTCATCTAATATTAATATTTTAGAATTTTCTAGTAATGTTCTTGCTAATACAATTCTTTGTCTTTCACCACCAGATAAATTAAAACCATTTTCTTCTATAAGCATGTCCAAACCAAAAGGATTTTTAATTAACAAATCTCGTATACAAACTGTTTCACATACATCAGTTACTTTAGAAGTACCATTATTTCTATACAAATCTATATTATTATATAAAGTATCATTATATAGTAATTCTTGTTGCGAAACATATGATATATTATTTCTAATATCACTCAAATTGTAATCATTTATGTCAATTTTATCTATAAATATACTATTTCTTGGACAATTATAACTCTTTAATATAAGTCTCATCAATGTAGATTTACCACAGCCAGATGAGCCAAGAATTATTATTTTATCTCCTATATCTATTTTCATATTTAAATTCTTCAATATAAAATTAACCTCATCATATGAATAACTTAAATTATTTATAGATATATCTCCTTTAAAAACATAATCCTTATTTTCATGTTCAATCATAACCTCAGCATCTATATCATATAATTCATTTAATCTTTTTAATGATATATAACTTTTTTTAATCATTAATCCAAAATTAACAATATTCTTTAATGGTTCTAAAAAATACATATAAATTGCATTATAAGTAATTAATTCACCTATTGTTATTGTATTTTTAATAACTAATATAGCACCTATAAAAAGTATTAAAAAACCACCAATATAATCAATACAATTTTTTAGAGTTTGTTCTATATTAGATATTCTATTTATCTTATTAGTAGAAGTTATGAGTTTATTAAAACACGCCTTAAATCTATCATATATCTGATTTCTTATATTTATTCCCTTAACAGTTTCATAACTATTTATGCTTTCTATTAAATAAGAATTTACATCTGATTGGTAACTAAAATTTTGCTCTAATCGCTTAAATAAAATTTTATTAAATATTATTACAACTATTGCATAAATTACTGCTATTAAAATAGAAATAGTAAATAATTTTGCATTTATAATATATAGAAAGATTGATGTAAATATTATTAATACTGTATCTATAAATATTGTAACAGAGCCTTCTGCTATTAATTCTTTAATATAATTTAGATCATTGATTCTTGTAATTATATCTCCTGTTGTTTTACTTTTATAATATTTATAAGGAAGTGATAATATATGACTATACGTTTCAAGAGTTAATATATGATCTATCTTTTTATTTATAAATATGATAATTTTTGTTCTATAATATTCACTAAATATTTTTATTAATATACTAAAAAGAAATAATAAAGAAACAATATATAAATTAATTTTTTTATTAATAGCGTCTATTATATATTCGAAATAATAAGTACCTATAATACTTGTTATAGTAATAATTATGGATATAAAAAACATATAAATAAGTTCTTTTTTGAATGGCTTTATTAAATTAAATATAAACGAAGTGAGAGTATTTTTAGTTTTAATGATAGGAAGACATACGATAGGATATAATAATATTACAACACCATTCCAAATACTCAAGAACTCATCTTTTTTAAGGACTACTAATCCTAATGCAGGATCCATAATCTTTAAACTATTATTTTTTATCTTATACACTACAACATAATGTTGACAATGATTTTTTAATGTAACATGTGCAATAAATGGATTTTTAATGTTTTTTTGTATGTAATCAAAATCACATTTTAATCCTTTGGCATTAAAACCTATTTTCTTTGCACCTTCTATTAAATGATAAGCATCAACTCCACACCTTGTAGTCATTGTATACTCACTCAATCTATCTAAAGAAACATCCCCACCATAAAATCTTATAATAGAAAGTAAACAAGCAATACCACAGTCTTTTGCTTCGCGTTGCTTAACTATAATTTTTTTTATATTATCACCTCCTCACTTATATTCTTCTATGTAAAATAAAAAAATACCTTTAAAAAAATACTGAAAATTATCAGTATTATATAAGTTTATCCATATCCTTTGGAATTTTATCATTCATAACTGCTTCTATTATCTTGTTTTCCTTTTCTTTACTAACCTCTTTTCCAGCCATCATTCCAACTTGTTTAATAACTTCTCTTAAAGTTTCTACATCCTTTAAATCCTCTTTTTGAATTTTATTTGCAAGTTCTAAAATACTATCCTTACTAACATTAGTTTTCCCTTCTATTTTCTTAAAAAAATTATCACTAAATCCCATAAAAAAACCTCCTAACATATTATATGTAAGAAGGTTAAATTGGTTATTCACTCCTATTTTTAAATGTTATTTTTATAGGCGTACCTGTAAAATCAAAACTCTCTCGTATTTTATTTTCTAAATATCTTTCATATGAAAAATGAACTAAATTTTTACTATTAACATTGAATACAAAATGTGGTGGTTTTACACCATTTTGACTAACAAAATACACTTTTAATCTTTTACCCTTATAAGAAGGTGGAATGTTTAATGTAACCGCGTCAATTATTACATTATTTAATAAACTAGTTTTTATTTGCTTATTTATATTTTCATGAACTCTTATTATTTCTGGCATAAGCGTATGTATTCTTTTTTTAGTAAGTGCAGATAAAAACACAATAGGAGCATAACTAATAAATTTAAATTCTTCTCTAATAAGTTCAGTATATTCTTTTATTGTTTTGTCTTTAACCATATCCCATTTATTAACTACTATAACTATACCCTTACCAGCTTTTTCTGCATAACCCGCTATATGTTTATCTTGTTCGATTATACCTTCTTCTGCATTTATTACAACTAAACATACATCACTTCTATCTATTGCTTTTATAGCACGTATATTACTATATTTTTCTATATTCTCATATATTTTTCCACGTTTTTTCATTCCAGCAGTATCAATTGCAATAAACTTTTGTTTTTCATATGTAAAAGGTGTATCAATCGCATCCCTTGTAGTACCAGCAACATTTGACACTATTACTCTATCTTCATTTAATAAAGCATTTATTAAACTACTTTTACCTACATTTGGTCTACCTATTAAAGAAAATCTAATTGTATCATCTGATATTTCCTCTTTAATTTGATCTTTAAAATCCTTAACTATCGCCTCTAATAAATCATTTATACCCATATTATGTTCTCCGCTTATAGGCATGTATTCATCAAAACCAAGCGAATAAAACTCATAAATATTATCCTTTGCTTGTTTATTATCCACTTTATTTATAGCAACAATTACTCTCTTATTGCTTTTAAGTAACATATTTGCTATAAATTTATCTCCATTAGTAAGTCCATCCTTTAAATCAACTACATAAATAATAAGATCTGCCTCATCTATTGCCAAAGATGCTTGTACTCTAATCTCTTTGTTAAAATCATCATCACCAGTTTCAATACCACCTGTATCTATAAGATTAAATTTATAATTTTTATACGTACAAGTGCTATAAATTCTATCTCTAGTAACACCTGGTGTATCTTCAATAATAGATAATTTGTCTCCAATAAGTTTATTGAATATTGTAGATTTTCCGACATTTGGTCTACCTACTAGTGCAACTACTGGTATACTCATAAGAATCACCTCGGAGTAAATTATACTATATACTAAGGTTTTTATCAACAAATAAATTATATGGATTTATTATTTCTAAACATTTATCTCCATATACTATATTTGAATGTTCTAATATTTTATATAAGTCCTTATCACTAATTTCAGTTAAATATAGTACATAAAATTTATCATTTTTTCTAAATATAGATATATCAGTAACATCATCCAATAACAACAAATCATCTATTTCAAATAAAATTAAACTATCATCATTTATCTTAATTTTTAAATCAACACCATCAGTATAATTCTGATAAAAATCATCAATAACTTTCTTAACTTCAATTATTATTCCATAATTAATACATGGAAATAATTCTACTTTATATAATCCATCTAAATTAAATTTATATTTATGTTTTAATATAAAAAATATATTCTTAAAAAACTCTTCTGGATCTTCTTTTATATCATCAACGTTCTTTTGTTTTTTATTATCGTATAAATATATTACAAAATTATCCATATCGTTATACTCTATACGCATAAATGTAATCACCTAAAGTATAGTATGTAATTATTAAAAAAATGCAATATATATTGCATTAAATACTTATTAACTTATCTAAAATCTCCTGTACTTCTAGTTTTCCTTCTTTAGATACACTAGAGAATAATACTAACTCATCACCTAAAACTAAATCAATACTGTCCTTAATTAATCTTTTTTGTTTTTCTCTTGCATTTTTACTAACCTTATCAATCTTAGTTGCAACTAAAATTACTGGAATTTCAAAATGTTTTAAGAAATTATACATCAATACATCATCCTCAGTTGGTTTATGTCTAAAATCAACTAACATAAATATTGTCCTAAGTTGTGATCTATTTTTAATATAATCTTCTATCATCATACCAAATTTTTTTTGTTGTTCTTTATTAACTGCAGCATAACCATATCCAGGAACATCTACAAAATAAAACTCATCATTAACTAAATAAAAATTTAATGTTTGTGTTTTACCTGGTCTAGAAGAAGTTCTAGCAAAGTTTTTCCTATGTATTATAGTATTTATAAAACTACTTTTGCCAACATTACTACGTCCTACTAACATAAATTCAGGTTTATCATCAATTGGATATTGGCTTCTTCTTACTGCAGATACAGTCATTTCCACGTTATTTATTTTCATAAAACTCACCATAAAAATTATAACAAAAAAAACAGGTAATGTCTACTAACTAAAAATAATGTGTAGCATATTTACCTATTTAAAAACTAATAATTTATTTTACAAGAGTGCCTATTTTTTCCCCATATAAAGCAGCAATTATATTTTCAGTTTCATTAATATTTAATACCAAAATTGGTATTTTATTTTCCATACAAAGAGTAACAGCAGTAGAGTCCATTACATGTAAATTTTTATTTAGTATATCTAAATATGTAATATTATCAAGTTTTTTTGCATCTATATTGTTTTTAGGATTATCAGTATATATACCATCAACATTTGTTGCTTTTATAACAATATCTGCATTTATTTCAGCCGCTCTTAAAGCAGCAGCAGTATCTGTTGAAAAGTATGGGTTTCCTGTTCCACACCCAAAAATTACCACTCTACCCTTTTCTAAATGACGAATTGCTCGATTTCTAATATATAATTCTGCAAACTGTCTCATTTCTATTGCAGTTTGAACTCTTGAAACACATCCTAATTGTTCAAGGGCATCACGTATTGCAAGTGCATTCATTGTAGTTGCAAGCATTCCTATATGGTCAGAAGTAATATTATCTATATTTGTGTTTGATCTACCTCTCCAAAAGTTTCCTCCACCAACTACAATTCCTATTTCAACTCCTAAATCAGCACATTTTTTTATACCTTCACAAATCCTTAGAACTTCTGAAAAATCAATTCCTATACCCTTAGTACCAGCAAGAGATTCTCCACTTAGTTTAAGCAAGATTCTTTTATACTTTAATTCCATACACACCATCCTTTTACTCATTATATCACAAATACAGTCATATTTTATAAGGTATATACTAATAATAAAAATAAAAAAAGCCAATTAAAATTAGACTTTTTTTCTAAAATGTTTTTATTTTTTTTTTAAATTCACCTTTGGTTTTTCTTCAAGTGGTTCTTTATATAAAGATACTTTTGGTTCCATGATACTATTATCCAATTTCAAGTCAGAATTAATTCGTTTAATTACTTTATTACATTCGTAAATCTCTGATCCCAAATTTATAGCATATTTTACATTTTTGCCCACCAACAATGAATAAATACATGCAACAATCAATGAAATTGTTCTAGAAATATCATTATCAGTATTTATATAAATAATATTTGAATAAACTGCTCCAAAAGTAACAATACCAACCTGAATAGTTTTTATAATCATATCCTTTTTTTTTCTATTTAGATTTTTATCAAATTGTTCAACCCTCTTAATTTTATATCTTCTCTCATTGTTATCCATTTTAAATTACATCCCCTCAAGTTCATTTTTCATATTTTTCCAAAATAATGGTAAAAGTTTAACCATTAATTCTTCATTACTAAATTCTACAAGATCACCTAAATCTTCATAACAAAATTTAATATTTGTATTATTATTTTTATCAATCAAATAATAATATGTTTTATTCTCATAAATTGTCTTACTAACTACAACATATTGATTATTATCATCTAAAGTAATTATATCTTTAATATTTATATCCATTAAATTAGTTCCTTTCAATTATAAACATTTTTTCTTTAATGATACGTCTTCTGAAATGGTTCTTTTTCAAGTGATACTTTTTGTTTTCCTTCCTCTGTAGATACTATACCATTGTCTTGTTCCATAAATGTATTACTACCATTTTGTATATTTGATGCAAATCCTTTTTCTCTTTTTTCACGAATTGCATGGACTTGTTCCATTAACATAAAATCTTTTTCTACATTCTTATCAATATTTAATTCCATATTTATATCATCTATAGACTTTCTATAAATTGCAACATTTGACATATTAGTAATCAATCGCTTCAAATAACATACTAATCCATGTACACTCCCAAAATTTAAAATAGTAAAAACTAAATATCCAAAAAGTTCAGTCGAATAATCTTCTAAATTCATATTTTCTAATTCTATTATGCCTATTACACTTAATAGACTAAATAAACGAACTTACCAAAAGAGAATTTTTAACTGCATTTTTTTCATTCTTATTTAACTCTTTATTATAACGTTGTATTTTAAAAACTTTATATCTTTTTTCCTTTTCTTCTCTTTTTAATGCTTCATTTTCCATATTATTTTCCCCCTTTTAATAATAGTAAATTTGTTAATAACTTACTAACAATTAAACACTTTTAATTGTAATGATATAATATCATATAATGCATATTTTGTCAATGTGACAAACCTTAAAGCAAAGAAAAAAACGATAGTTTATAACATTATCGTTGTTCCATACATAACTTATCATATGCCTCAATTACCTCATCAGCACTATCCATATTTGCTAAACGCATGCCACAAGCAAATTTGTGGCCTCCACCACCAAACTCTTCTGCCAATTTATTAATTACTATATCTCTTGATCTAACAGATACTCTAACTGTTTTATTTTTATTATCTTCTGAGAAAAAAGCCCAAACCTTTATTTCATCAATATAACATAAATTGTTTATCATATTACCAGCACTTGCTGGATCGACTTTAAACTTATCAATTATTTCAGAAGTAAGTTTTATATGTGCAAATCCACTTTTTTCAACTACTATATTTTGTTCTATATAACCCATAAATCTACTTTCATTTAATGGTCTCATATATAATGTCTCATATAATTTTGTAAAATCTAGTTTTTCTTCTTCTATTAGTTTATTTACTAAATAAAAAGTTTTAGAAGTAGTATATGCAAACATAAATCTATTTGTATCTGATACAATACCTTGAAATAGTTTTTCAGCATATTCCTTTTTCATCTTTAATTTTGTACTATAAATCAATTCAACAATAATTTGACAAACTGATGATGCAGAATCATCTATAAATTCTTCCTCACATATCTTTTCTAGAAATGGATGATGATCGATTTTTATTGAGTATGCAAAACTTTCTGGATCTGGTCCATCTACTCTTTTTCTATCTGGTGTATCAACAATAATAAGTAATGAATCCTTACATATTTCTTCATCTATTTTATCTAGAGTACCCAAATATTTAAATTTTGAAGTAGGCGCTCCAACAGCATAAACTTTCTTTTCTGGGAAAGTATCTCTTATTGTATCCCTTAAAACAATTTGGCTTGCAAGAGCATCAGGATCAGGTCCCATATGTCTTGCTATAACAATAGAATTATATTTTTTAATTATATTAAAAATACTTCTACAATCTTTTTTTTCCATTTCTAAACTCCATTTCTAGTGTATTAAGTTATATGTATCTTTTACTATCATCAATTCTTCATTAGTTGGTACAACATAACACTTTATTTTAGATGTTGAACCAGAGATTTCTACTTCCTCGCCTCTTATTAAATTTTTCTCATTATTAAATGTAATTCCAAGTGGATATAATTTTTCCATAATAAGCTCTCTTGCTTCAACTGATTTTTCACCAATTCCACCAGCAAAACAGATTACATCAGCACCACCTAATAATGTATTATAATATGAAATATACATTATAACTCTTCTTGCAAACATTTCCATAGCAAGTGCACATTTCTCATTTCCATCTGCTCTACCATTAACTATATCTCTAAAATCTGAACTTACTCCACTTATTCCAAGTATACCACTTTTCTTATTTAAATCAGATGCTACTTGATTAATGTCATAACCAGTTTTGTTCATTAAATATGGTATAAATGAAACATCAATATCTCCTGATCTACTTCCCATAACAAGACCCGCTGCTGGTGTAAATCCCATTGAAGTATCAATACATTTACCATCTTTAATAGCTGTTATACTAGCACCATTGCCTAAATGACAACTTATTATTTTTAAATTTTTATTATCTAATATTTCAGAAACCCTGTTTGCAATATATTTATGACTTGTACCATGAAATCCATATTTCCTTATTTTATATTTTTCATACCATTCATATGGTACAGCATATAAATAACTTGCCTCATCCATTGTTTGATGGTAAGCAGTATCAAATACTACTACATTTTTTACATTTGGTAACATATCCATTACACATTTTATGGCAACATAATGTGCTGGGTTATGAAGTGGTGCAAGTTCACTTAAATCTTTTATATCGTTTAAAACTTTATCATCTACTATGCATGAAGCAGAATATTTATCGCCACCATGTACTATTCTATGCCCAATTCCTTCTATCTCATTTATATCTGAAACTATATTTAGATTAACTAATTCTTCTAATAATATTTCAACTGCTTCCTTATGAGTAGGAAGTGAAACTTGTTTTACTATCTTTTCCTCATCTTTAGTTATGGTATAAAAACTACCCATTAATCCTATTTTTTCAAATGTTCCATCTGCTTTTTTTTCACATTCAGGCATTTCATATAAAGCAAATTTTAATGATGAACTACCTGCATTAACACATAATATTTTCAATATATTCACCTCGTATTTTATTTTAATGACTTATCAATCACTTACTATATTATACACTAAACTAAAAATTATTAATAGTTAAAACACGAAAAAAGACATTTATATACAATGTCCTATACAATGTCTTTTTAATCTATATTTAATTATTTAGATTGTCCGTTGTAACGTCCACTGATTTGAGATTGACCCATTTCAACTAAACGTTTAGTGATTTCACCACCTACAGAACCATTAGCTCTAGCAGTAGACTCAGCACCTAATTTAACACCAAATTCGTTAGCTATTTCATATTTCATGTTTTCGATAGCTTCTTTAGCTCCTGGTACAACTAATTTTCCACTCTTATTTGATCCGTTCATTGTTTTCACCTCCTATGCATTAATAGAATGTGAAATTTTTAACAAATCATACATATTTTTAATTGGTAATTTATTCCTATAAAATATCCTCATATTTTTTATCATTATACTTAATAGTTTTTATAGTTCTATTTAGTATCGCATCATTAATTAAAGCTTCAAAATCAATTAAATTTTCTTGATTAATACATTTATCTATCTCTGGATTTATAACTGGATGTTTAGGTACAAATATTGTACAACAATCTTCAAATGGAAGAATACTTATATTATAAGTTTTTATTTTTTTAGCAATTTCTATAATTTCTAACTTATCAAAACAAACTACAGGTCTTATTATAGGAATCTTAACAACACTATTTATACATGCTAAACTTTTTAAAGTTTGACTTGCAACTTGTCCAACATTTTCTCCATTTACTAAAACATCAGCACCTACTTCATGTGCAACCCTTTCAGAAATTCTATACATCATTCTTCTCATTATAGTTATCAAATATGTTGGATTAACATTCTTATATATTTCTTCTTGTATTTTTGTAAATGGTATTATATGAAGTTTTATATTTACTTGATAGTTAGTTAACTTACCTATTAATGATTCAACTTTATTTAATGCCTCTATACTTGTATGAGGAGGTGAATCAAAATATATACATTCTATCTCCATACCACGTTTTTGTGACAAAAATCCAGCAACAGGAGAATCAATTCCTCCACTAATCATTAAAAGCCCTTTTCCCAAAGTACCAACTGGGTAACCACCTAATGCTTTTATTTCATCAAAGTAAATATAAGTTCCATCATACCTAATATCTATTTTTATTTCTACATCAGGATTATGAACATCTACTTTAATATTATCAATATTTTTTAATATATGTGAACCAACTAATCTACTAACCTCCATACTAGGCATTTCAAATTTTTTATCAGCACGATTAGTTTCACATTTAAAAGTTTTAAAACTTTTTTTCGTCATTATTGTAAGAACAGTATCTTTAATTTCACCAAGTTCACTTATACATTTATAACAACAAGAGAAACTATGTATTCCACATACATCTTTTAATCTAGATATAACCTCATCATATTCATTATCAATACAATTTATATACATCCTTACATTATCATTGGTTATACTATAATTAAGACCATTAAGTTTATTATTAATGTTTTTTAAGAGCATTTTTATAAAAAACTGTCTATTACCTTTTTTAGTAGTCATTTCTCCATACTTTATTAAAATTAGTTTCTCCATATTATTTTACCTCATTTTTATAATTTAATTCGTTAATAAGTATAACACACTTTACTAAAAAAGATAAGTCTTCGACTTACCAAAAGTTACAATATAAAGTTAAGAGTAAGTGCATTTATAAGTATAATGATTTATTACTATAACTCTAATTAAATAACCACTCTTCAACTTTTTTGATATATTAATTTTTTATAATATCAACAATAAACTTATTTTTCGATATTATCTTAAAAACATTGCTAACATATAAATTTAATTTTTTTGAAATTAAATAATCAATTGTATTATACTTACTAAATTCATAATATTCTGGTTTGTATTCAAGTATTTTCTCTAAATCACTCATTGCATTTATATATCCTGTATAATTGCCGTGCAAAATACAAGAACGATACCTATATATACAATTTAATATCTTTTTCTCACTACTAAAGTCTATACTAGGATTATTTATTGATAAACAAATCATTATATTTTTTGAAAATTTATTTGCAATTTCAACATCCGATTTTGAATTAACTAATAACAATTCTAAAATAGTAATTAAATTCAAATTATATTCACGATAGTTAAATTCATGAGAAGCATCATCTTCAATCAACATCCTAGATACAATAAATAATAAATTATTCAAATTTTGTTTATTATTTTTAATATACAAATCAATATAATCTGAATTAATAACCTTCAACTTCTTAGATATTCTAAAAATATAACATTCATAAATTTAACAAAACTGTATATAAATTTTGTTACACTCCAATTTTCTCTTACAACATCATTATTTAACGAATAATATTGATTAAATATTGAATATAATGCTTTATAATTTTTAACCTCTAATACAATAAAATTAGAACATATTTCCTTCGCAATCTTATTAGAACAATCTTCTATATTTTCAAAAATATCTTTTTCTGAAATTTTTATTTTTTTATCTATTTTACCAAATAAACACATTTGTTTTGGATATATATAATCAAAAACAGACATCATTTCATCACAATTTAATTTAACACCTTTTGAAATAAAAATGGGATCAATCTTATGAGCAATATTTAATAAATATATTGGTTCAGTTATACCAAAATCATATTCTGATTTTCTTTCTTCCCTTATAATTTTTTCCAAGGAATTTTTAACAATTAGTTTATCCCACAAATCAATCACTCACATATTGTATTATTATAACATAAAATAATTTACATTTATCAAATGAAAATCTAATGTTAATTTTCTTCTATTTCAAAATTTAATAACTCTTCACAATTTTTTTCATATAAATCTTGTTCATGTTTTATTGTATCAATTAAAAACATTTTATCATTTTCATATTCTTTTAAACCTCTCATATAATAAGGTTTGTCATCATTTAATACGATAAATGGCATAATGTTATTTCTTAAACATTCTTTAAACATTATAATTCTACCAACACGACCATTTCCATCTCCAAAAGGATGAATTTTCTCGAAACTATAATGAAAATCAATAATATCTTCTAAGGTAACATCAGTTTTAGAGTTATATTCAAGAAGTAATTCATCAATCGCTTTTTCTACATTTTCTGGTGCAGTTGTGTTAATAACATTAACAAGACCTATCATATTTGGAACTATTTTAAATCCCCCAACATTATATCTAGGATTTTCCTCATCACTAGTATTTCTTTTTAACATCTTATTCATTTCGATAATCATTTCTTTAGATAACTTATTATCAACATTATCTAACATATAATCAAATAATTTAAAATGATTCTTAGATTCAGTTAAATCATCTAGTTTAATTAAATCATCACTTTTAGGAATAAATGAAGAAGTATCAAATATTGCCTCTGTTTGATCGCTAGTTAATCCACTACCCTCAATTTTATTCGAATTGTAAGAAAAATTAACTTGTGAATAATGATATATATTACCTTTAAATTTTGATTTTTTTTGAGCAATTAATTCACTTTTTATTTTACTTATATCCATAAATTATCTCCCTTTAATAGTTTCACTTTCAAATTTTCTATTATAATAGTCTACTGCTTTAACAACTAAATCCTTACTTAATTCTTTAATTGTGTCTTTAGATTTTATTGCCACTAGGAAATTATCTTTTCCTAGGTTTTCTATTAAATAGGAAACCATCAAATAGGCATAATCGTAACTATCATATTCATACATACCAAATTCGTTTTCTAACTCATACATTGATGGAATATGCGTTTTATTAACATATTCATCAAGTAAATATTTAATGCCTCTACTATAAGTTCCGTCCAAAGATTTAGCAACCCCTTCGGTTAACCATTCTGGTTGACTGCCATAGATAATGCTTTGAATAGCATGAATTTCCTCATGAAAAACAGCATTTTTATATTCTTCTTTACCCCATTCATTTTCATTAGGATTATCTTTTGGTTCAAAAAAATTTAAGGAATTATCTTCATCCTTATAACAGGCACACATATAATCGGGCATTTTATCAAAACCACGATTTTTCATTCCGTCTACTAAATCACCAATAGTATCATAAATAAATATATTAAAGTTAAATTGTCCTTTATCTTCTGTGTTAAAAAAGTTCAATATATCTTGTTTTCTTGAAAGCAATATTTTCTCTACCTCATTTTGATAATCTTTATTTCTATTTGAGCAAAAATATTTATTCATAAGCATCACCCTATATCTAATTATAACATATATTACCTATATTATAAAAAAAGATAAGCCATTGGCTTATCTAAAGTTACAACATGAACCACAATTTATAGTTGATACTTGGTTTTCTTCACAACATGAATATTGTGGAGAGTAAGTATGTTTATAAATATGATGGTTTATTACTCTTGTTCTAATTGGGCAAACATGTGGTACTTCATGAACTATTTCACGGTGAACTTGTTTTTCTTGTACTGGTTCAACTATTGGTTGACTCATAGTTTGAGCAGTCATAGTTGGCATACTTGTTACCATTGGTTGAGAATAATTCATGTTAGTTAATGTATTAGTATTAACATTAGCATTGTTCATAGTTTGAGTCATTCCCATATATGGATCAACATTGACATCGATATCAATTGCGCTTCCTTCGATATCTGGTCTTTCCATATCAAAACATCTGTCTTGTGCAAACATTTTATTCCTCCTTATCTATCTTATAATATGAAGTAGATAAATTTTGAATATATATATTTGTCCTTACTTTTTAAAAATTTATAATATTTTTTTTAAATTATTATCCAATATAGAATATAAATAACAAAATGTTTCCCTTTTAGTAATATTTTCAATATATTTTTTATAACCATCTAATTGCTTTATATACTCCAAACTATCTATATTCTTTAACTTGTAGTCTATAATATACATTTTTTCGTTATATTCAATTAATAAATCTATAATACCATGACTAACTAAACCATCATCTGTATACATAAATTCATATTCATGATACATTTTTGAATAATTAGTATCTATTCCTATCTTTAATAACTCCTTATCAAATTTATCAACAATCCTATTACTTTTATCATAAATTTCTAAATATTTATGTACTAATGTACCATATTCCATATTTTTTCTAGTCTCATTATCGATAAGAGTAAGAACTTTCTTTGAAAAGCTCATCTCAACTACATCATTACTATTAATTTCTAACTTTTCATGTATTATTTTTTTATTAACTTTAGGCTTGAATATATTACTTATAAATATATTTTTATAATTGTTATCAACTGTATTATCTAATATATCTCTCTTAAATGTTTGTAATTTATCATTAATAGATAGAAAAACAGACCTAAAACTTTTATATTCCATTCTAATATCAAGTGATACCATATCACCTGTATCATATGTTTCATCATCAAAATCATTAACTAATATTATCATCTTTTGTTTGGACCTAGTTAATGCTACATAAAATAAGCGAAGTCTCTCTGAAATCTCATCCTTTTTATACTCCTCTTTAATTAAATCTAAATATATAGTATTATCTATACCATTATCAAAATAAGGCATTACAAACCCATATTTATTACTATATAAAAATTGCTCTTGAACATCATTACGAGAAAATTCCCTATAAATTTCTGGGAAATAGCAAATATTAAACTCTAACCCCTTTGAAGCATGTATAGTCATAATAGAAACACTATTAGAAGCATTATCACTAGACCTAAACTCTATATCTTTATCCTCATCACTTATTACACTGTCAATATAATTTATAAACTCTATCAGACTATAACCAACATTTGAAAGTTCTCTTGCTTTAGTAAGTAAATAATTTAATTTTATTTTTATATTATTATAATTACCCAACTTAGATATTTTACTTCTTACATCAAAGTTGTTATATAAAGATAGCAAAATATCTTCTAAAGTCATATAGTCTAAATTATCACTTATATTTTTTGTAATTTTATATATTTTATAAAACTTAGAATTACTATTACCTATATATTTAATAATGTCACCACTAATTATAACATTTGTAATGTCATCATCACTATAATCAAATAAGAAACTTCTAGCAACACTTATAAAACTTTTATTTAATGTATTATACATATACTTTTTATTAGTATGTGAGTAAACTAATTTCAGTAAATTAAGTATAGTATACATCTCATCAGAATGTATAAATGAATCATTTTTATGAACATAAAGTGGTATATTCATATACTCAAATATCTTTCTATATAAATCAAACTGTTTACTTCTATCTATTAATATAGCAAAATCGCTATATTCTACATTCCTAAGACCACCAATTTTAAAATCATATACTTGATATTTATTTAATATTTTATTCTTAATATCTCTTGCAATTATAAATGCCTCTACTTCATTCTTTTTATGTTTATCTGCATTATAATTATAAATATCTAGATTATAATCTTGGGAATTATATTGATTATATATACTATTTCCAAATACTAATCTATGGCTTTTCTTATATGATGCCCCACCTATTTCCTCATCCATTATAAAATCAAATATATTATTTATATTACTTAAAACTTCTTCTCTTGATCTAAAATTTTTAATCAAATCTATCTTTATACCATTTTCACCCTTAGAATATTCATTATATTTTTTCATAAATAATTTAGGATTAGCATTTCTAAAACGATATATTGATTGTTTCACATCTCCAACCATATAAACATTGTTATTGCTAATGAGTGATATAAATATATCTTGTATATCATTAGTATCCTGATATTCATCTATCATTATTTCATTTATACTATCTCTTATACTTAATCTAATATCTGAATTATTTTTTAATAAATCAATGCCTAAACAAGCAATATCAATAAACTCATATATATTATTTTTAACTTTATAATTCATCATAAATTTATTTACTTGTTTTAATATATCAATAATACAGATCATATATTCTTTAGTAGACATAATAGACGATACTATATCTTTGTCACTCTCATATTTACATAATTTCCTAATAGAATCTAAATTCTTTTTTATCCTTTCTTTAGAACTTGATAAAACTTGACTAGAATTTTTAGGTAAACGTGGCATATTTTCTAAATTTGATATGTAATCATAATAACCATCATATGTTTTTATTGCCATCAAATCAGATAAATAACTATTTAACTTTTCAACATAATTAGTTTGTTCTATATTACTATTATTTAAAATATTAAGTTCATGCTTTATATTATCTACATGTCTATTTACTAACTTTATATAGTCACTTAATGAACTATTTATATAATCATTACTATAATATACTTCTATATAATTATCTAAATATTCTTCTTTATTATACATATTATTAAGTGATTTATAAAAATTACTAATTACTCTTTTTAATTTACTATCATCTTTTACAGTATATTGTTCTATAAGATGAATAAAATTCTTATCATTTAGATTATATTTATCCAAAAACACCTGATCTATTATTCTATTAAGCTCTATATCAAGTACTATCTTATCCCCTATACTTATATTTTTATCTATATCTAAAATATGACTATATTTTTTTACCAAATATAATGCATATGAATCAAACGTACATATTATTGCTTGATCTATATAATCTAATTCACGATTTAGTTCATAACCCTCATTAATCGCATCAATTATTTTTTGTTTTATTCTCTCTTTCATCTCTGATGCTGCTGCATTAGTAAATGTTAATATTATTAAGTTTTCAAGTGATATACCATTTTTTAATTTTGTTATTACACGTTCAGTTAATACTGCAGTTTTACCACTTCCAGCACCTGCGGATACAATTACATTACTACCACTTACATCAATTGCATATTGTTGCTCACTAGTCCACTTTGGCATACTACTTAACCTCACTTACATATTCATCTATTGTTTGTTTTTCCAATACTTTTATATCCCTACTTTTTCTATAACATATATCAAAATATTTACAATAACAACAGGATACATTTTTGCCATCTATTTCTTTAGGATTTATCTCAAAATTTCCCGACAAAATATTATCAGACGCACCTTTAATCTTATCATCTACAATGTCTAAAAACTTATCTAATAATGTATCACTAAATACTAATGAATTACTAGAAAAAGTTCCATCACTCTTTAATTTTAAGTTTTTAAGCGAAGATAAATCATTATCAAATTTTTTAATTATATCTATATTCTCAGTACTATAACCATATAATTTATATTCTCCCTTTATTATTTCATCTAATGATTTAGAATCTTCTCTTTTTAATAAATCATGCCCTATATTTTGTAAATAAAAACCAGCAATCTTTGAGTTAGGTATAATATTACCTTTATTCATAAAATATGCATACATAAATAACTGCATATTAAGACCATAAACTATATTATTATAATCAACCTTTAAATTACCTGTTTTATAGTCAATTATAATTAAATAATTAAACTCTCCATCATTAAATGACAGGACTTTATCTATTTTACCAGTCAATGTAACTTTTATTTTTTTATCGTTATAAATTTCTATTTCTTTTTCATAATATAAATCTTTAAAGTGAGATCTATTTCTATTTTCATTAATTAAATCAACTAACAATTTAAGTTCAATCTCATATTTTTTTAAATATATATTATCAGATACACTTAATTCTTTTTCCTCACTTTCTAAATATTCATATATTAAAGAATGTATATCACTATCACCTAAGAATACCTTTGATAGTACATAGTGAAATAAATTACCTAAGAACAAGGCATTTAGATTAGTAGACTCTTCTTTTATTTTAAGTAAATATTTTAAATAATATTTATATGCACATTCATAATATGAATTTATACTAGTATATGATAACTTTAACTCATTACCCAATAACTTCTCTAATGTATCATTATTAAGACCACTAAATCTATTATCATATTTTCCAAAATCATTATCTACATTAGCAAGTAATAAATCAAGATCATCATTACTTTTATTATATTTGTATAGATCATCTATCATCGATGAAAATGCATCTTTATCAAATTCTACAGATGGTGAAACACTATAATCATGTTTATAATTATATTGTATTAAATACATATTATCCAACAAGGAAGATTTTATATATGTATTAAAAGGGGTTTTTAATTTATAAGATATATATGTCTCCTTGGATTTACGAATGATATTTATTATTTCCTGTGCTTCTAACTTATTTTTAAATGTTGATGTATATAAACCAAGAACTTCCTTTTCACTATCCTTAAAATAATCATCATCCTTATTTATAACAGGTATGAGATTTTGATTAAATCCAAGAATAAATAAATACATTGAACTATCTATATAGTTATCATTAATATCAATTACTTCTATAGAATTAGAAGATTTTAAATCACCTACAAAAGTATTTTTAAATTCATATACTAGTAAATCATATATATCTTTTTTGTAATCATACTTATTAATTATATTAATTATTTCAAGTACTAGTGTATTAGAATTATAACTTAAATGTTTTACTATTTTCTCTAATGATTTACCATCTCTATATGATTCAAGTAATTTTAATGTTATACCATAACTATATAAAGAAGTTCTTTTATTAAGACAAATATTAATATTATATAAATTACTATAATACTCTAAATAAGAATAATATTCATCATCTGGTATTATAAGTTTTATATTATTTATATCAATACCAGATTTTATAAGTTCATAACACTTATCAAAAAAATACATAACTTCATTATTTATATCACTTGCCTCATAAATATAAGATTTATTCTTATCATTTAGATTAGACGATATCTTTAATATTTCTATACTACTACTTATTTCTTTTATCTTTTTTTCAAAAAATGGATCCAAATTAATGTCATAAAATATTACTGTTTTATAACGTGGTATTATACTCGCACATTCAAATAATTTTTTATTATCTATTAAATCTTGTTTTATGGAATTTAAACACGTATTAGTAGAATTAATATAATATAAATTGTTTAATAATGTTTTACATACATCTAATGATTTCCCATACTTAGAATACATATACTGTAAAACATCGGAAGTATATGTAAAAGTTATATCACTAAGTAATTCATGCTTATTTAATACCTTTATATCAATAAGTCCCAAATTATTAATATATAGCAACAACTCATTCTTAATGCTTTGTTTTGTTATAATAATTGTTTTATCTAAAAATAACTTAGGACTTATCATACTAACACCTCTTAACTTATTATACATGTTTTAAACCTAAATTTAAATACTATATTATTTAACAAAAAATATATATTTTTATTAATTACAATGATATAATTATAATCATAGGAGGTATCAAAATGGAGAATAATAACCGCCGTTTATATTTTGATATAATGAAAATTCTTGCATGTTTTTTCGTAATATTTAACCATACTGGAAATTATGGATTTTTTCTATTTTCTACCTATAAAACTGGTAGCTTTAAATTCTTTTTATTAATGTTTCTATCAATATTTTGCAAATTTGCAGTTCCACTATTTTTAACAATATCGGGGGCTTTATTATTAAATAAACAGGAAGAGTCTTTAAAACATATATGGTTAAAAAGAATATTAAAAATAGTTATATTACTAACAATATTCTCATTTATATATTATTTGTATGAGATTCATTTAGGAAATCAAGCATTTAATCTACCAACATTTATAAAAGGATTTTATGAAGGGAAATGGAATAGTCAATTCTGGTATTTATATATTTTCATTGCCTATTTAGCATCATTGCCACTTCTTAGAACATTCGTAAAAAATTTAGATGCAAAATATTTCTACTACATGTTTATTCTTGTTATAATAGCACGTTCAATCATGCCAATTGTTCAATATCTTGTTTTTAATAATACAACAATAGTTAATGATAACATGATTATTAAGTGGATAACAGAAGATATATTTATATACCCATGTTTAGGTTATTTCCTAGAATATAAGTTCGATATAAATAAACATAAAAAAATCATTCCAATTATGTGGTGTATTAACATCATAACTATAATATTATCATGTTATCTAACATCATTAAAAGTTATAGATACAGGAATTTGTACAGAAAAAGGTTCGCAAGATTTCTTCAATATATTTTCATTAATAAATTGCTCTACAATATTTATTACAATAAAATATTTTTGTTTAAATATTAACATTAAAAACACTATAAAAAATATTATAACCTCATTAAGCGAGTGTACACTAGGTATATACGTATTCCAATACTTAATAGCACTAGAAATAAAAATACACATTTTAGATAAATATTATTCAACTCCAAATTTCGGAACAACTATAATTTATACTTTAACAATATTTACAATTTGTTATATAATCACACTAATACTTAAAAAAATACCAATTATAAAAAAAATATTTTAATTATAACACTTTGAAATTGCTAGAAAAATACTTACCAACAATCCTCTTTTATTTTAAAAGTTCTATTTCTTCTTTTGTTAAAGAAGTATATAACATTATTTTTTCTATATCTTCTCCTGCTTTTAACATAATTCTTGCTATTTCAATACTTTTACTTTTCTCTCCTTCTAGCATTCCTTGTTTAATTCCTTTTTCAATTCCCCGTTCTAATCCTTTTTTCTCTGCCGCATCTAATCTTGTATTTTGTATTATCTTCTGATCCATCTCATATGTCATAAATT
>CAOKET010000014.1 GCA_948467605.1 uncultured Mycoplasmatota bacterium
CTTTTGCGCATCTCTAATATATCACTCTTATCTTATTTTTGTCAATCTTTTTAATAAAAAAGTGTCAAATGAGATTCAAGCTTTTAATATTAATACATTTGGTTTCTCTCCAAATGCATTAATACTATAACAGACTAGTTGTTATAAGTCAATACATTTTTCGACATTTCTTATTATTTTTATTTTTTTCTGAACGTTCAATAGTAATATATGAGATAAATACAAAAAAATTACTATTTATTTAGTAATTCTTTATAAATTTCATAATATTTTTGTATAACGCCAGGTTCAAACGGTCCTTCTTTATGTTTTAACATATCAATTAAAGAATCCAATTCAAATTGTAAAATTCTATCTATTTTTTCTGGGTAGTTCATTTTCTTTTTATGATATTTATATTCAGACTTATCTAAAATTTTAAAACCGTTATCAGGGAATACTCTAAGATCCAAATCATAATCGATATATTTTATTGTATTATCATCAATTACATATGGACTAGCCATATTGCAATAGAAAAATATACCATGTTCCTTCAACTGCCCAATAACATTAAACCACCTATGTTTATAAAAATATAATATTGCAGGTTCTTTAGTGCTCCAATTTCTTCCATCAGATTTTATAACCTTTGTACAATTATTACCACATATAATAAAGTCATCAGTTATATCCAAAACTCTAGCTTCATCCCAACTTCTATGTACTTTTCCATCATGTTTATAACCGTGTATTTCTAAAACTTGGCCTATTTTTATATTATCCATATAATCACCAACACACTCATTATAAACCAATTATCAAGATTTTACAAACCCTACCTCTTATGTTTTACACTTTTTTTAACTTTAACTACATCTTTATTAGGTTTCGTATTGTTATTATCATCTTTTTCTTCTATAAATTCATCATTTTTAGTAGTTTCTTCTACATTACCATTTTTATTTATAAATATCAATAGTACTTCCAAGCCTAATATTATCAAACCAATAACGGAAACAATTAAACCGTATAAAACACCAGGTGAAGTATATTTAAATTCAATGACACTAACTCCACTTGCTATTGGTATTGATATAAATGTATCTAAGGCCTTCTTAATTTCAACTTCATTTCCGTTTACATATACCTTCCATCCCTTTTCATAAGGAATAGTCGTAAATAATAGTTCATCACTATCAACAGTAATTTTGCCCTTAATATAATTATTTTTATGTTCAATAACATCTAAAGTTTTAGAAGATAACTTAGTTAGTTCACTTACCACTAAACCATTATCTAAATATTGTATAAACGCTTTATTAATATTTACATCTCCATAAACCATCATTCTAAGAACTATTTCCTCTTCACTACAACCTATATATGTAATATTAGAATCATTAACAGGTACCTCAGCATCCCCTACTGTATATGATACCATTCCGTCTCTTGCCTCAGGAGATAAAAATGTATATATTGGTTTATTTATAGTTTTTATATGAAAATCAATATACCCTGAATTATTTAAATCAACTAAACTAATGCCAATTGAATCTGAATATTCTTTTATATTCAAATTACTATATTCACCAATACTATATTCTGCTTCAGAATAATACTTATCTTCCTTACCAGTCATAAGACCAAATATATAATTTTGAAATTCAAATGGCAAATTAAATACATATTTATTATCATAATCAAGAATATTCTCAGATACTACATAACCAATTGGTAATGCATATGGATTTTCATATACATAAACATCATTAATTACTTTTTTATTCATATAAAAATCTTTTATATATGTAGATAAAATATATTTTACACCTAATATAGAATTATCTAATATTGTACCCTGTCCATATTCAACAAGAGGAGAACCAGAATATCCTATTGAAAATAGAAAATTTTCTGTATCCTTTTCACCAACAGAACTATAATGCTCTATTCCAGCAAAATTGTACATCATCGCATCATCTAATGATTTCCTTTCATTATATGAAATACGATATAACCCTTTATCTATCCCTTTAACATAATCATATACAGGAGTATATTTATTTAAATGATTTATATATATATTTCTGTCCCCATATGGCATCCATACCATAAGCAGATAACTACTTACTATTAACTCAACACATATTAATACATATAGACAAATATGACTAGCCCCTCCAAGCATATTTATTTTAGATATATAAACAGAATATATTATAACAAAAAGCATTGTTATAAAAACCTTCCAATTTATTAAGTACTCATATCCATTATGATCCACTAACATAAATATAAATATTAATGATACTGCTATTGCAATTATATGTTTAGAATTGAATCCATCCATATTATTCAAACACTTATAAGCTAATATTAAAGTTAAAAACGAAAATATAAATGAATATCTAAATGGAAAACTCATAGGACTTTGCAACATATGTAAAAATAAATTTATAGGATTAAAGTAAAAACATATAAAGAATATAAAGAAAAATAATCCAGTATAAATTTTTTCTTTTTTAGATACATTTGAATTAAAGAAATAAATAACTATTAAAATCAAAGTAATAATACCTGCATATATATTAGGAGCACCTACTCTTAACTCATTCATACTAAATGCACCTAATGTATTCTTAGCAAACAAAGTAAAATAATCAAAATACATATAAGTTGTAAGAGATGATGAATTATATAATTGTCCTTTACTACTAACTAGTGAATATATAGTTGGAATTATTATTATTCCAGCAATTAAAACAGCAATTAAACTCATCCTTATATATAACCATATATTTAACTTATTGACCCTTAATATTTCTAAGAGTTTCTTATCTTTATTATTACATAATAATATATATATATAATAAGGTATTGTAAATAATGCTATCATAAAGGCAATATAGTAATTTGCAATTATAGCAGCAGTAAAACTCACTAAATAAAGAGCCCATTTTTTCTCATATATTATTTTCTCAATTCCTAAAAATATAAGTGGTAATAATGCAACACAATCTAACCACATATGACTCATACAATAAACAATATTATATGATAATAACGCATATAAAGTTGAGAATATCAATTTTCTTATATTAGAATGCTTATTGTTATTAAATACAAATTTAGAATGATCTAAATAATATCTAAATGAAACACCACATAAACCTATCTTTATTAAAATTATTATCATAAATGCCTGTGGTAAGTTTACCTTAGAAAATAATAGAATTATTAAATTTATTGGACTAGTTAAATAGTAGGTAAAAAGTCCAAACATATTTCCGCCTAAATTTTTACTAAATGAATAAAAGATACTAGCCTGTCCTTTAATAACATCTTGCCAATATGACAGAAAATCTATGTATTGTGCTTGAGTATCAAACCATAACAAATCTTTATCCCCAAATGGATATATTCTTAAAAGTGCAAATACTATTAATAATACACCAAAGGGAATTATAAAAGATAATATATAATTCCTTATTTTTTTGAAATTCATAAATTACATCACCTAATATTAAGTATAACATTAATTAATAGAAATTAGAAGAAGTAATATGATAAAAAAATAATGCTTTTAGCATTATTGATTACATACTCTTCTATCACCATCAACTATGACTTCAATTGTATATGTTTCATTGTTATTAGTATCAAGTACCCCAGTAGATGATAATGTTATCTGAACATCTGAAAATGAAATATCTTTATTTGTAAGTGGATTTTTTAAATTTGCATTCAAATATTTTCCCTTAATTAAATCCCTTATTTCTATTGAACAATTTTCTCTATCATTATCCATAACACACATCTCCTCATCAGGTGTAATTAATCCACTTTTATATTCCTCATAATAATTTGTTGCTGAATCACATATATTATCGATCATTATATTATACAGATTTTCTTTACTGTTATCAAAACTTCTAAATATACTAGGAACTACAATCATTAAAATAATTGATAATAATGCAATAACTGCCAATAATTCTATTAACGTAAAACCCTTATTTCTCATTTTATAACCTCCAATTTATCTAATATACTAATAAATATATTTATATCAATACTCTTCTTACCTATCATTATACCATCAACAATATCATTATTTAATATTTCATAACAATTTTTTTCATTTACACTACCACCATATATAACACTATAATTACTTACATTTAAAGAATCCATAATTTGTTTTATATATATAACTGATTTTTTAATATAATCTAATGACTTAGAAACACCAGTACCAACAGAATCAATAGGTTCATATGCAATTACTATTTCACTTGTTTTATTTATAAATGGAATTATTTCATCAAGTTGTTTTTTTAGGGATAAATCAACATTACTATCACTTTCGCATACACATATTATCGGAATTATATTATATTTTTGTAAATTAATAATTTTAGAAATTATTTGTTTAGAAGACTCACCATACTTTAATCTTCTTTCACAATGTCCAACTATGCAATATCTAACTTTACTTAAACTACTTAATTGCAAAGCCGATACATCCCCAGTACATTTATTATCCATATTACTGCTGACATCCTGGCTTCCAACATAATACATCTCTTTATTTAAGGAAAGTGATAATATAGATACAAACAAATAAGAAGGACAAATAACAACCTTATTATTTATATAATTAGATTTATTAAGTATCTTTGAATATTCTAATATCTCATCAAAAGTTAAATTCATTTTTAGATTAGCAACGATTAATTTCATTTGCCTTTACCAAACATTCCCTTTAGTTTAAAGAATAAACCTTTCTTATTGCTTTTCTTCCTTATTGCTAGTTTATAAACCTCTAATACTGATGATGCATAATGTCTTAATGAATGTTTCTCACTACTAGTAAAGGCCTGTTTACTAAGTAATTTTAATTGGTTACTATCGTTTAATAGCAATTCTAATTTTTTCTTATAATCCTGTTTTTTCTTAAAAGAATACCCATTATATCCATCAATAACTACATTAGCAAAACTTTCATCTAAAATTGCAAGAACAGGGTTAGAAGCTGACATTGCCTCAATTACAGTAAGCCCCTGGGTCTCTGTTGTAGATGCTGTTGCAAATACACTTGCCATATTATAATAAATAGGAACACTATCTAAGGGAACTTTTCCACAGAATATAACACTATTCTCTAATTTATTTTTTATAACAAGTTGTTCAAAATGTTCTTTATCTGGTCCATCTCCTACTATCAATAACTTTAAATTAGGATATTTTCCAACTAAATCGCTATGACAATCTATTAAAAATCCAAGATTTTTCTCTTTAGCAATTCTACCTACAAACAAAACAACAAAATCATCTTTTCTTATTCCATATTCTTTTCTTTTATCTTCCAATAATTTTTGATCAATATTATCTTTATGGAATACTAAAGTATCTATACCAGTTGGAATAATATGTACATCTCTATCTACCTTATATTTACTTTTAAATAAATCATATGTTTTCTTTGTAGGCACTATTAATTCAGTTATTGTTTTATCACAAAGGAAAAGTGTTAAATATTCAACTATTTTCTTACTAGCAGTATCAAAATGACCTTTAGTTATATAATGTACATAATCTTCATAATTTGTGTGATAAGTATGTACTAGTGGAATATCAAATTGCTTAGCAATTATTCTAGCAAATGTACCAACACCAAACTCTGTATGCGAGTGAATTACATCTAAATTCCACTTCTTTATTTTATTAACAACTCTAATAGGATATATACCTGTTAATCTATAATCATATATACCCGTTGGAATCCCCGGGATTCTTATTATCTTATTATCATTTTCATACTTATATTTCATATTTTCATCATTAACAGTTACAACAAACACCTGATGGCCCTTTTGTTCCAAAGATTTTTTTAACATTATTATACTTGTAGAAACACCATTTATATATGGTGGATAAGTATCTGTAAACAAACCTATTCTCATTTTACATCATTCCTTCTCTTATACAATAACAACGATATTCCACCTATAATTATAATTAAATAATATGTAACAAATCTCCAAATAAGCATCATCGCTTTCAACCTACTACCAGATATAAAATTACCAAAAAATTTAATAAAACCATATTCAATACCGCCAGATCCACCAGGGATTGGTATAAAAGATCCTATCATCATTACATACGAAGAAGATACTAAAGTATTTAAAAAATTGAAATTATTAAAATCATTCAAACCAAATGATATATACAAAGGTATTGAGTATAAAAAGAAAAATCCAATCAAACACAAAAATACTCCACTTACTAATAATTTATAATTTTTAAACAACTGTTTAGAATTAGAAACAAACTTGTCCATATTTTTCTCTATATTCTTCTTAACTTCCTCTGGTTTCTTGATTATTTTAAATCTTCCTAATAAATTTATAATACCAGTTAATAATTTTAAATTAATTTTCTTAGAAAAACTAAAAAATACAAGAAGTACAACAACAGCAATATTTACACTAAAACCAATTATTATAAAATTTCTTAATAAATTATTATCTCCTAATATATTATATATAGAATTTAAAATAATTGCTATTATACCAAATATTACTAGTGCAATTTGATATACTATAGAATGCTGTATAACACTATTAGTAGAATCTGCTATTTTAAAGCCACTTTTATTAAGCAAATATATTTGTGCAGGTTGCCCTCCACTTGAAAAAGGAGTTATTGAATCAAAAAAACTTGTAGATAATACAATTTTAAATGTATTAACAATAGAAAAATTCTTATTAAATTGTTTTAATATCATATTAAGGTTAATTGCTCTTACAAAAAGATATAACATAACATATATTATTGCTATAAATAACCATAAAAAATTCATCTTTTTAATTTCATTTATTACATTTGAAAAATCATTATTCAAACATAAATATAATATTATAATCAAAACTATCAAAAGAATTATTATATTTTTCTTTTGTGTTTTCATGATATCACCTATCTTCTATTGCTGCTAAACCAGGTAATTTTTTTCCTTCCAAATACATTAATGTAGCGCCTCCACCAGTTGAAATATGATAAAACCTATCCTTATATCCAAATTTCATTGCCGCTGCTGCTGTATCTCCACCGCCTATTAATACATCCGCATAAGAATTAGCCATACATTCTAATATTGCCTTTGTACCAGTATTAAACCTATCAAACTCAAATATTCCCATAGGGCCATTCATTACGACTGAACCAGCCTCTCTAATATAAGAACTAAACTTCTTTATAGTCATTGGACCAATATCCATACCCATCTCATTCATTCTTATTCCATCTGCATTTGCAACCCTAATAGTTGTAGATGCATCAAAATTAAGACCTACTACTATGTCATCAGGAAGTACGATTTTATCAGAATAATTCTTTAACATACTCTGACAAAAATCAATACTTGCCTCATCAACTATAGACTTACCTATTTCATAACCCTTTGCCTTTAAAAAAGTAAATGCCATTCCACCACCAATAATTATTTTATCAGCCTTTTCTACAAGATTTTCAATAACGCCAATTTTATCACTTACCTTAGCACCTCCTAAAACAACTATAAATGGATGACTAGGTTTTCTAATAATATGTTCTAAACATTTAATTTCATTTTCGACTAAAAATCCTATACCACTAGGTATATATGTAGGAATACCAACAACAGATGCATGATTTCTATGAGATGACCCATACGCATCATTTATAAAAATATCTGCATGACTAGCCCAATACTTAGCCAATGCCTCATCATTCATTGATTCCATTTTTCCATTCAAATCCTCAAATCTCGTATTTTCAACGAGCATTACTTCCCTTGGTTTTAATTCATCTACCATTTCCTCAAAATAATCACCATGTGTAACAGGGCAAAATTTAACCTCATACCCGAGCAATTCTGACAATGCATCTGCAACAACTCTTAAGCTATTATTTTCTTTGTCTTCTTCCGTTTTTACTTTTCCCAAATGACTCATTAAAATAACTTTGGCTTTTTTTCTTAATGCAAAAAGGATTGTTGGAATACTTTCTTTAATTCTAGTATCATCAGTTATTTTTCCATCTTTCATAGGTACATTGAAATCACATCTTATAATAACCCTTTTATTTTTTAATTTAAAGTTTTTAATAGTCTTTTTCATATATTCATCTCCAGTATCAATTATACTTTAAAAAAAAGAAAAATACTAGTTTTTCTCTTTCCCTTAACACATTATTTACTTATCTTTAATAAATACAATGTAGTTCTTACCATCTGAGCACTATAACCCATTTCATTATCATACCATGCTAGTACTTTTACTAATTGCCCATCTTCAGTATTTACTACATTAGTAGATAGTCCATCAACTAATGCTCCAGTAATAGTACCAACTATATCAGAAGACACTATTGGGTCATCTGTATATTTTATAGTAGAATTTTGATTATTTTTAAATGCCTCATTTATTTCTTCCTCAGTAACTTCTTTAGATAATTCCAAAGTCAAATCTACAATTGAACCATCGCTAACTGGTACTCTAAGAGAAGTACCATCCAACTTACCAGATAAATTAGGTAACACTTTACCAATTGCACCTGCTGCTCCTGTTGATGTTGGTACTATATTTTCTGCTGCTGCCCTTCCACGGCGTGATTTAATTCCTTTTTTATGAGGAACATCTAATGTACTCTGATCATTTGTATATGCATGTACAGTAGTCATCATTCCCTTTTTAATGCCAAAACTATCATCTAATACCTTAAGTACTGGTGCTAGGCAATTTGTTGTACAACTTGCTGCTGAAATTATTTGTTCACTACCATCTAATTCATGATGATTAACATTATATACAATAGTCTTAACTTCTCCCTTTGCAGGAGCACTTATAACTACATGCTTAGCACCCGCTTTTATATGAGACATTGCTTTATCTTTATCAGTAAATACACCAGTACATTCATAAACCGCATCGATTTTAAGATCACCCCATGGTAATAAAGAAGGATCTTTTTCAGCATAAACCTTTATCTCTTTATCACCTACTATTAAAGTACTATTTTCCTTATTAAAACTTATTTCATCTTCTCTATATTTTCTATGAGCAGTGTCATATTTCAAAAGATACGCCAATTGTTCTACATCAGTCAAATCATTAATTGCTACAATATTAAAATTTTCATTATCATCCATTAATCTAAATACTAGACGTCCTATACGTCCAAATCCATTTATTGCAATATTATATGCCATATTTTCATCTCCTTATTTTATTCAAATGTACTTCCACCAATAAATTCTCGTAATATAGAATCTTTTGGAATATTATCACTTGGTATTGGTAAAAATAATCTAAGTATATTGAGTAATCTTATAGCCTCATAATAATTAGGATCATTATTATCAACCGCAAATAATAATGGTTCAACATAAGTTTTTAACAATCCTATTTCATATACTAATGAAGTATTAAATACAACATCAGCCTCATCCTGAAATGGAAATACATATTTTTCTTCTCCCTCTCTTACACTCTTCCAAGATTTTAATGTCATAGAAGAATTATAACCTCTCGTTCTATTATCCCTTACCATTCTTCTTATTAATCTCATATCTGTAGACCTAAGCCTATTAGAATTATCTATATTTAAACTAGTCAAAGGGCTTATATATATTTTATATTTATTTTTTCTAGGAATCGAACTAGTAAGAATTTCATTTAATCCATGAAGTCCCTCAATAACTAATATATCATTATCACCTAACTGCAAACTTCTTTTACCATAAACTTTTTTACCTTCAATAAAGTCATATGTAGGTATTTTTACCTTTTCTTTATTTAATAACCTAGTTAAATGATCGTTAAATAAATTCAAATCTAGTGCATTAACACTTTCAAAATCATAATTTCCATTCTCATCTTTTTTACACTCTTCTCTATCCAAAAAATAATCATCTAAACCAATTGGATGTGGTGTAAATCCAAGTCCCTTTAAGTATAAACTAAGTTTTTTACTAGTAGTTGTTTTACCAGATGAACTAGGCCCTGCTATTAAAACTATTTTGACCTCTTTAAGAGAAGCAATCTCGCGTGCTATATTTAAAAGATTATTATTTTGAAACATCTCATTGATAGATATAATATCATTTATTTTAGAATCACTTATAATCTTATTTAACTGATAAGAGGTTGCAACACCTATTTGGGTAAGCCAACTAGTATAAGCATTGAAAGTATCAAATACTCCCTTATGATGAACATATGGTTTTATTTCCATAGTAGAATATTGATTAGGATACTGCAAAACTAGCCCAAAAGAAGAAATTAGTGTTAAATCAAATATTCTTAAATATCCTGTACTATAAGGCATCTTACCATAAAAATAATTATACATATTATCTAACTTATATAAATTAATATAAGAATTACTTATATAATTAAGTACACTAACTAAATCAGGTCTATTATTCTTCTTAAAATAGTTAATAGCCTCCTTACGTAAAACATTACACTTAACAAAAGGTATATCAAGTTCAATTATTTGATTCATTTCATTCTTTATATTATCTAAAATACTTTGATCGAGTTTTATACCACTAACACTAAAATAAAGACCTTTATCAGCAGAATGCTCACACTTTATACTAGCCTCATTACCACAAACTCTTTTAAATGCATACTCAAGTACATAGTTTAAACCATTCTCATAAATTTTATTCCCTATACTAGACATACAATCAAGAAACTCGACATTTTGAGAATAAGATACCTTATCACCTAATTCCCTTATATCATTATTTGCTTTTACTAATACAATAAGTTTATCACCGCAAAAATCTTTACTTATATCATAATAAGTTGTGCCCTTAGGATAACTTTTCTTGACATTATTACAAGTTATTATAACCTCATTTCTCATAGTAAGCCCCTTTCTACTATCCCTAATTTTAAGTATACCATTATATTCCATTTTTTTCTAGTATGTATATTATATTTTTAAAAATAAATTGTCGAAGTATTAATTGAATAAAATACTTAATTTAGTATAAATATAATAACAGGTGATAATTATGAATTTAGTTCCTACGATTATTGAAAAAAGTAACTATGGTGAAAGGGCATATGATATATACTCTAGATTATTAAAAGATAGAATTATACTATTATCAGGTGAAATAGATGATATAAGTGCTAATACAATAATTGCTCAATTGCTATATTTAGACTCACAAAATAATGAAAAAATAAATCTATATATAAACTCACCTGGTGGTTCAGTTACCGCAGGTATGGCAATCTATGACACAATGAATTATATAAAAAGTGATGTTTCTACAATTTGTATAGGAATTGCCGCATCAATGGGAGCATTCCTACTATCAAGCGGAAAAAAAGGATTAAGATTCTCTCTTCCAAATTCCGAAGTAATGATACATCAACCGCTAGGTGGAGCCCAAGGTCAAGCAACAGAAATAAAAATACACGCAGAACACATACTAAAAACAAGAGATAAATTAAACTCTATTTTAGCAAAAAATACAAAAAAAAGCCTGCATCAAATAGAACTTGATACAGAACGAGATAATTTCTTAAGTGCTACTGAAGCATTAGAATATGGAATAATAGATAAAATACTATAAACTATTCATCTATAAAATCAGCACCCTTATGTGGTTCGTATAACAATAAATCATTATAATTTTGTTGTCTTAAAGCCTCATATACCATAATTGCAACACTATTTGATAGATTAAGTGCTCTTACATTTTCACTCATTGGTATTCTCATACAATGCTCCAAATCATCCTGAAGTATAGATTTTGGAATACCAGTAGACTCTTTCCCAAATATAAAATATATATCTTCATCAACATTACTATAATCAAAAGAAGTATGTGGTTTTTTACCATATCTAGTTAAATAATAATAAGTTCCCTTATTTTTAAGTTTAAAATCATTAAAATCATCATAAACAGTATAAATACACTTATCTATATAATTAACACCACTTCTTTTTATATATCTTTCTTCTAAAGAAAAGCCAAGTGGTTTTATTAAATGAAGATGAGAATTAGTTGCAACACAAGTTCTCATTATATTTCCAGTGTTACCAGGAATCTCAGGTTGAAACAATACAATATTAATCATTATGGTAATGCACCTCATAAGTATCTAATAATTTTAAAACATCATCCCCATTAGTTATATAACTAATTTTGTTTAAAGTACCATCTATATATACTAATACTGCTGGAATATTTTCTATATTTATATCAGGAAAATATTCTTTTATTTTATCATCATAATTATCTGGATACTCATCCTTAATATTTTTTAAATTCAAATATAATATATGCTCTCTCAATCCATAATTAACAATCTTTTCTTTAAAATCAAGTTCAACCTTCCTACAATCTTCATCATCAGAAAAACATGTATATATAAACACATATGGATTTTCAAGTAAATAATCTCCCAACTCATTAACTTTAATTTCATCCAAATATTGATCTAATATTGCAATACTAAGATCATTTTCCTTATGTATTTTATATAATCTAATAATATACACACAAGCAAAAACAACAACTATTAAGATAACTAACAATATAATATAATTAATTTTTGGTTTCTTATCATTCATAAATACCACCTAAACTTATTTTAACATAAAAATTAAAGTATTTGTTATGCAATTCTTCTGCTAGATAAACTTTCACTTTTAAAATTGCATATCATTTCCATTAACCTAATACCCTCTTTATTTTTTAAATAAACTTCATCTAACCCCTTATTAAATAGCCCTCTTTCATATCTGGTCTCAACAAAAGAGGCAACTGCCGCATCACAAAGTTTAATATTACTCTTAATTCCATCAACAAGTTCATCTATTCTATCAGAACGTACCTCATTAACCATAAACGGTACAACATTTAAAGCATTAAACTTATCAGAATCAATACTCAAACTTACTGGAATTAAAAGCCTACAAGATGTCATTTCAATAATATATGAATAAAACTTTATTGCATTTTTTATAAGTTCTAATATTAAACCATCTTGTCCTATTTCTCTAATATGTTCTCTTGATCTATTACTCCTAGTAAAATAGTGGAAGTTTTCATCACTAATACTTTCACCAATTATACATTGTAATAAAACATATTTATAATCTTGATATTCAGGTTTTGAATACGCATCTTTTTGTGTTATTAAAGTTTCAGCAAGTGCCATATCAATTTTTCTAGATGTATTATCCATGAAATCCTCCTACTATATTATCTATAAAAATTATAACATAAAACTAAAGAATTAATTAAATAAAATAACAATAAATGTAAACACTTTAAAAAGAATTTAACAATTACACCATAATTCAATGTAAATAATACTAAAAATAGATTATCAAAAATAAATATAACTTTTTGTCGAAAAAATTAAACGCATAAACAAAATAATGACAATATAATATTATAAAAACTATAAATTTATTGAAATAACTATTAAAAATTATAAAAAATTACTCTTTAGAAAAAAGATTACATACAATCTTAAAATCATTAGAAACATATATCTGGAATGTAAAAAAAATGGAAAACGATCCACTTGCTTTTAAAAAATCAAAAGATATGTTAGATGAAACAATCAAATACTATTTGCCAAATGATCAAAGAATGCTTGATATTGTAGATGCTGTTAGAGCAAAACATGTTAAATCAACCAGATAATGAACCTAACAAACAAAAAGGAGTTATAAATTCAATAGCATTACCAGTTATAACATTATTCGCATCAATAGTATTATTCACCATACTTTATCTAGTCTCTAAATATTAATACAAATAATAAAAACACACTAATACTAAAAAAAAAGAGATTAATGTGTGCAACGAATAATAGAATATTCACTCTCCACAAAAGGATAATTATATCCTTTTTTTATATAATACTATATCCTGAATTTAAAAGTATTTGTAAAGACTCATCATAATTTTCCTGTTTAACTAATATATAATCTGTATTATATGTAGAAATAGCAAAAATACTTATTCCATTACAAGAAAGCAATTGTGCTATTTTAGAAAGAATACCAACCAATGAAAAATCTAAAACACCTTGTATCATAAAAGCACGCCAACCATCGTCTCTTTTTAAAATATTATCTGGACACCTTTCAGTAATACATACAACGGATTTTTCACAATCTGTTTTACCAATAAAACAATACTCATCACATAAATCTATTTGAGAAAAATCCTCTACTTGACATATACTAAAGTTATAACCAATTCTCTTTAATTGCATACTTTTTCTCCTATATGATATTACTTCCTAACAAATTTTCTAGCCTCTCCCTGTTTAAAAGGTGTAAGCCTATATTCACTACATAACTCTATAATTGCTTCTTTGATATTTAAATTATCTTTATTTGGATCATATAAAATCCTCATACATTCACCAAAATAAGTGTCAGATATACCAGCAATTTCTAATAACTGTTTTATATTATATCCATTAATTGCCCTAGGTACATTAATTTTAGATGAATAATAGAAGAATCTAATGGCTAATGTATACAAATCGATATTAGGTGTATAAAAACCGTTATTATTATTATAATATTTTGGAGTTTTCATTATCGGATCTAATGCAATAAATGAACTTATAACAGATGTAGGTATATCTGAAACTTGCATATCTTGATAGTCAGTATAATAAACTTCACCATTACTTTTATTATATTTTACATTACCTAAAGTAGACATGTCAGGATTCACAATACCATTATCATGACATTGTTCAACTATTTCTAAACACTTTATAATATATGAAGATATTTGTTCCAATGTAATATTATAACGATTCTCATTTACAAAATCCCCAAAATCTATTAAATCATTAGAAAATGTTCCAGGTATAACTGGTTCAATATAACCGCAAAATCCTTTTTCAGTTTCTAAAATATCTGTAGGTAAAGACAATCCAGTTATTCTTGACATAGCCTTAGCCTTCTCATATCTTTGTAATTTATATTCCTTTTTCATATCATAACATTTTAGAAATCTCTTGGCCAAATATAATTTAGATAAATAATATATATTAGAGTTTTCACCCTTTATATCAGGTACTTTTTGATTTAATTCTTGCATTTTAATAAACATATAACCCCTCCATTGAAGTTATATTTTATATTAAAAAAATAACTATGTCAAATAAAATTATCAAAAAGACATTACGAATTTTTATATTCAAAATGCTTTTCTTAGTTTAACTCCTTTAAAAGTTTAAATAAATATAATCTATTCTCATGAAACACAGTTGATTCATCATGAGATAAAATCATATTAATTACTTGATCAAAATCAAACCATTTAACTTCTGACAATTCTTCTTCTTGAATAATAAAATCGCTTTCATTAAGATTACATTTCATATAATAAAAATATGTTATATGCGAGTTTGTTTGCTCTAATGTATATTCTCTCTTACCAAAAGGAATTAAGTCACTATCCAATACATCAATTCCAAGTTCCTCTTTTATTTCTCTTACCATAGCAGAAACTAGGGACTCCCCTGCATCAACATGACCAGCGCAAAGTCCATATTTATTGGGACTAAATCTTTTAGTAGCACTTCTTTTTTGAAGTAATACTTGATTTTTATCATTAATAATAAAACATCCTACTTCATTATGTAATAAATTTCTATCATGTGCTTCATCTTTATCCATAATTTGTCCAGTAAAATTACCATTTTCATCTACTATTTCAATAAATTCTTTTTTATTATCTTTCATATTTTTATCTCCTTACAAGTATATATATTTTGTCACTTAATATCATTATATATATAGTAAAAAGTATAATCAATATTTTCATTAGATTATAACTTTGAAAATTTAAATTTTTTATTTTGTAAAGAAAAAACGAACTACAATAGTTCGATTGTTTTCAATATGGAGGAGCTAGTCGGATTTGAACCAACGCTCGGGGAGTTGCAGTCCCATGCCTTACCACTTGGCTATAGCTCCATGTAAAAAATTATATCAAAAAAATTGATTTATTACAATATTTAATATAATTTTTTTATCTATTCTAATAAAATATATGTATATATACCTCCTCTTATGTCTAAAATTAACATAATTTTAGTTGCAGAAAGTAATTTATAATCAACCTCAAGATAAACCTCATCTCTATCAGAAATTTCATTTGGAGTTAAACTTATTAATTTAGTCTCTACATAAGTCTTTCCATCAGGTAAAACATACTCTATCTTGCCTAATTTAGATATTAAGTTTGACTTATTTTTAATATTATTAGAAGTTATTTTATTATCATAATCAATACTTAAATCTAATTTTAATATTGTTTTAGTATCTTGCATCAAGTCACTAGGAAAAATACTAGTAACTAAATCATCGCATATATTACTAATACAATATCTATACGCCACATCATAACTTTGCTTCATATCATAATTATTTATTTTTATTTTAGTATCTCCCAAAATAGTTGAATGTAAATTTAACTCTTCACCCATTTTTTTAGTAGTTATTTCTTGTTCAATCCATTTAGAAATAGGTGATAATTTTATATTAAAATCTTTATTTACTGTTTTATCATTTTTTGTTTGAAGTGCACTATATCTAAAAGTATACTTATTATCAATATTATTATTAGGAATTTTAAAAACTAATATATAATTCCTAACTGAATCTTTCTTTAATTTAACTCCATTATAGTATTCACCAAAATCAAAAAAATTATTTTCACCTGTTTCAATAGGATAATATATATCATCACCAATAATTAAACTAAATTTATCATAATCAAGAGAATTACTTTCACTACCATTATTCTTTATATCAAAATTAACAACTAAATAACTATTATTTTTATCTATTATATTACCACTATAATCCTTATTAACAATATATGAACCATTTACAACTATTGTATTATCATTTATCTTAATAGTAACATTTTCTTTATAAGAAAACCCCTTAGTACCTATATTAACAAAAGCAACAAAAGATGAGAATATAATTACAATAATACCTAGTATAATAAATATATTCTTATGTTCAACAAAAAAATATCTCATATGTCTTCTCTTACTCCTTAATTTTCTAGCAAAAGAATTTGTATTAAGATCAACAGTAAACTCAAATTCTGCATTATCAGATGAAGAAATATTTAATTGCTCTAACTCCTCATCAAAATTAAACTTCTTCACATTAAAACCTAAACCCCTTATTAATGTAAAAATTATCGCAGCATATTGGACAAATATAGATACAAATAACATATCCTTAAATAATCTAACTTTCCTAAAATCAATTACTTCAAGTTGCATATTTAATAAATTTATATGACCATTTATAACAAGTCCTGTTATAACTATATATACAACAAATATTACTGTATATATAAAATTATTTTTCTCTTTTATATGTAATAATATTAAAATTGTTAAATCTAAAAATAGTATAATAAATAAACATATATATAGATATATATTTATATATTCTCCTACTACATCACCAATTTTTATATAATAACCAGCATTTATATATTGGGCAAAATAATAATGCATATCATTACATTTATATACTATATATACTAAAACAGCACACATAACTAAATGTATTAACTTAAAATGTTTTATTAAAAAAGCATACGGCTTTCTTAGTATCATATAATCACCCACTTTTATTCTATTAAAATTATACACATAAATATTAAAAAAAACAATATCAACATATTTATATTAATATTGAATATTATAGAAATCATTAAACTAGTTTGATAGATAATTTATATTCTTGTAATCAAACTATTAAATTGATTCCACTTAATAATTCCATCTTTTTGGAGCCTACCAACAACTACTCCATCAGATATATTATTTTTACTTGAAAATTCCTTAATTGTTTTTTTTCATCGTAAATATAATTTTTTTTAATAAAGCCATTGTAAATATTATCTGGTATTAAAATATTTCTAGAAAATTCATCGGCTTCTTTTTCTATATCGTTGGTCTTTGTATTTTCTAAATCTACAAATACCAATTTCTTACTATGCTTAATAAGATGCGCTATTTCATGAAATAATGTAACCCATAAAATATCATCTTTCTTACCTCTATCACTAATCATTATTATTGCTTTATCACAACTAATTTTATATGAAACCCCATTTACATATGTATTTGGTAAATGAGGTTCAAAAATTAATGAAACTCCACAATCTTTCAATAATTGTTTAATTTTATTATATTGTTCCAAAAAAGGCTTATTAGCAAGTTTTCTTATTTATCCCTGTCTTATTAGAAAGGTCTAATTGAGTCATGCAATTAGTTTCTAATAACTCTAAAATTGTTTCACCTGGCGATACTACAAATTTACTCATAATGTTTAGACACCTCCATTATTTCTATTTACTTTATTTCTTTTAAATCCTCTATTATTATATTATTCTCTTTTTATATGTTAATATCATTTACTTCTCCTTTCATTTTGATTAACGTAATTGGTTAAAAAAAAGAGTAATTTAATTACTCTAATCATCTAGAAAGAAATCGTCAAAAAATTCATCATCAGTTATCTCTTCATTAGAAACATCATCATCTAAAATTTTATCTTCAATAGCAGGTGCTGATTCAGTTTTCTCTGCATTGGTTGCCTTTTCTTTTTCTTGTTTTTCTTTCTCTAATCTTTCTTCTTCTTCTAATTGTGCTATTTTCTCATCTATTCTTTTTACTAAAGCATCTACATCAAGTCCACCACCATTAGGAGCATCTGGTCTCATTGGTGGCATTTCACCAAATCCTGGAAACATAGGAGGAGTTGGTGGCATTCCCATTCCCATATTATTATCCTTTTGATCAAACATTCCAAATAAACTTGCTTGTTTCTTTTCTTTTACAAAATCCCTAACATTAAACACTTCAATAGGATGTTTTTCCCTTTCAACTAACTCAGCTTTTTCATACTTTTTATTTCCAAAATTATATTGAGATATATCAGGGAACTTTGTCTTAAATGGGCAACTTCTAAGTTTCATAATTATTGCTTCACCCATTTTCATCTGTTGTAAATCACTTATTGTAACAAGTGGCTTTTTATCATCAGGTTTTCCATCTTTACCTTTTACCTTTTCATCACCACATAGTTTACTTATTTCTTCCAAAGATTGCAACTCACTACTTAATAAATATATTTTATTACAGTTACCTTTAATTGTCTCTGCGTTTTCTTTTCCATAAACTTCATTCAATTGAGCAAAGTTTTGTACAATCAAGTAAAATCTAATTTTCCTTGAACGTGCTGCAGTAATCATTGTTGTTACATCCTTTAATGGTGGCATATTAGCAAACTCATCTAGAATAAAGTTAGTTCTATAAGGTAGAGTACCACCATTTTCTTGGGCAACATCAATTAAAGTTTCATAACATTGCTTTAAAAATATAGTTGCTAGTGGATGATATGTTTTCTTTTCATCCTGAATTATAATAAATACTGCTGTTTTACTTCTACCAATATCCTTCATATCAAAATCACTATAACTTAACATTTCTGATAAGTTTTCTTTTGATGAGAACAATTTAATTTTTTGTTTAAATACTGATAATATTGACCCTTTTGTTTCACTAGGAGCCAAAATTGTTGAAGAAGCATTTACATATGCTGGTTTTGATGGATCTTTCATATTAAAATATTCTTTTATATATGTAGAACCAGCAAACTTCTCTTCACCAATAGTAGTCATAAGATTTATACTATTTAAGTTTATTTGTTCTTCTGTAGCGTCTTCAAATAATCCTAGTGATAAACCTGTAAAATAGTCGGCTGATGTTTTTTCCCAGAATGGGTCACCGTTTTTATTAGATTCATCATAAAGGATATTTATAGCAAGGTCATCTAGTAACTCAATTGCCTTATCATTATTACCTTCTTTATACAAACGGTAAGGTAAAGAAAGTGGATTCCATGCTTGTCCTAAATGAGGATTACGTAAGTTAATAACTACGATATTATAACCTCTATCTCGTAAAAAAGAAGCGTTTTCTTCATATAACTCACCCTTAGGGTCAGTTAATATCATTGATTCACCCTTTTTTCCAAGTACATTTATTAAGGGATGAGCAAATCTACGAGATTTACCACTACCAGTAGTACCAATAATCAAGTTATGTGCTTCCCCATCATCTATCCATAACTCATTTCCATCTGTTATTACAGGCATTCCACCAGCCTTAAACTCCTTATTAAAAGCCATTTCCTTTACAAGAGATTTCTTCATTTCTTTTGCCTTAGCCCATCTTGAACTACCATCTGATTTCTTTTCAGTTACAATTCCAAAACCAGATTCTCTTGAAAAAAACTTACTACCTGTACCCATTATTATTGCAATAAGCGCTATTATGTAGAATACCATAGTAGGTGCAAAATACTCACCTGTAAATGCTGGTATTGGATTTAATCCAGCAAATTTGTTGTAATTGGCCAAATAAGAAAAGTTAACTACGCCAATAGCAACCATATATAATAACAACACACAAAACAATACAAATATCACTATGTCTTTTGGTTCTGCTCTAAATTTCATAATTACCTCCAAATATCTACTTACTATTATAACAAAAAATAACCAAATAATAAATAATAATTAATATATTTGATTATTTTTTAATATTATAAACAAAAAAAGACCCGAAGATCTTATTTTTTAGGAGTAGCACATTTAGTTTTGCTACCAGGCTCACAACATTTTCCTAAACTAGAATTATATTCTGTATAACCACTTTTAGGTGGATTAGAACAGTTTCCTTCATCCCATGATGATGAATCCCATGGATTATTAATAATTTCCCAACAATGTTTCATTTCATCTCCACCAACAAGACTTACTACCATTTTAACAATTGTAACAACGAAGAAAATTGCTGCTGCTAAAATAATTTTCTTTACTAATCCACCTGTTGCTTTCTTTACCTCATCATCTTTACTTGCTACTACGGCTTTTCCTAAACTTACCAATCCCATTACTACTAAGATTATCGGTATTGCTATTTGAAATACTGAAACAATTTTACCTACTAATACAATTATATCTTCAGCATCATTACATACTGTAGTCGCACCATCCAAAAAATTTAAAACTAACATTTATCTCACCACCTTTACATATATTACCATACTGGATTTGTAACATGAATCCAACACTCACTATTAGCTGCATTATTTGAAACCAAACCAATAACTAATTTTACAATTGCAACAACAAAGAAAATTGCTGCAGCTAAAATTAATTTTTTTATTAATCCACTTGTTGCTTTCTTTACCTCATCATCTTTACTTGCTACTACTGCTTTTCCTAAACTTACTAAGCCCATTACTACTAAGATTATTGGAATTGCTATTTGGAATATTTGAATAATCTTACCAACTAAATTGAATATTGCACCAATTGAACCTGGTTCAGTAGCAGTACAATTAAGTGCATCTTCAGCAGATGTAGCCAAAAAATTTAACATAATTATCTTTCCTTTCTTTAAGAATTACCATGGATAATTAATAAGATTCCAACATGAATCCATATCTTGTCCACCAACTAGAGTTAAAACTAACTTTACAATAGCTATTACAAAGAAAATTGCTGCTGCTAAAATTAATTTCTTTATTAATCCACTTGTTGCTTTCTTTACCTCATCATCTTTACTTGCTACTACTGCTTTTCCTAAACTTACTAAGCCCATTACTACTAAGATTATTGGGATTGCTATTTGAAATATTGAAACAATTTTACCTACTAATTGTACTATTTGACCAACGTCAGTAATCTCTCCACGTAATTTACCATTATTTACAGTAACACTCCCACAAAGTTTTTTAGCAGCCTCACTATTTGCTAAAAACATCATAAAATTACCCATAGAAATACCTCCATACCATTACTTTAATATAATCTACTTCTTTTGTCAATTAATATTGTAAAATATTGACAAAATATTTAAAATTTAAATAATCCAAATACTTTACTTTTATTAGAAGTATTTGACTTATCATCTTTTATTTGTCTAACAAATCCAACTCTTGATAATAAATCATCTAATAGTGTATGTTCACCTAAACGTTCATCTAAGGGAGGAACATTATAAAATACACTAGATTGAGATTCATATTCAAAATCTAATACATCTTTACTATTTAACATACTTTTATTTAATATAATTTTCTTAGATTTTAATTTATTAAAAATATTTTTATCTCTACTAATCAACCTATTTAATTTTATAGTAGAAGGTTCTATTAGATATAATACATCATCGCATACTGGTTCTTCCTCTACAAAACCATTTAAATCTACCAATATAATATCTACTTCTTTATACTGCATTAAAGTTCTTGCAAAATCTTTTTGATCAACACTAATCATATTTTTATCATTCAAATAATAAAAATCCCTTTTACCTATTTCTATTGCTAATACAGTATAATTGATTTCTAGTTGTTTTTTTAGCATATAAATTAGTGTAGTAGAACCTGCATGTTCAGTTATATTTCTCACACCTAATATCATCTGACGTTTAGCAACCTCACTAGTAACTGTATTGTTATTAATAACTATTTTTTCAGTAACTGCCTGTGCCAATTCATCAAGTTGATGTATATGCGCAACATCCCTATATGTATTAGGATGTTGTAATAAATAATTTATACCATCCTTATTTCTAGTAAAATTATAAATTCCCATAGAAATAAGTTTAGATAAATATGCATTAGATGATGACTCAGGATCATCATCTAATACAAATATTATTTTATTCATATCTAAAGATACAGAAAGTTTTTGAATAGTTCTGATATCTTTATAATTCTTAATTGCAGTAATATCTAGTATCATCATTTGATAATAAAAGTTAGAAAACATATCTATTATTTCATCAACTTCAAATTCACCATTTATTGCCTTCATTACTTCAATATCAAGACCTGCTAACATCGCTCTATATTTATTAGAAATAATAACGTACATTTTCTTACCTCCCTTATCTAGCCTCTGTCATATAAAACTCTAGTTTCACCTGAAATAGGCCAGTATTTTACTAAAGCAGATACTACTGGAATATCAATACGCATAAATGTAGTAACTACATAATAATGTGTCTTAGCAGTTGTATCTTTAAACTCAAAAATGCAACCACCTTGAATCTGTTTAACACTTTTTGAACAATCACTTTGTTGAACATTATATTCTTTTCTAAACAAATCACAACAATACTGTGATGTAATATTAGTCACACCACCACTGCGAGAAGCCATATAATTATTTATTTCAGTAGATGCATTATTATAACCTTCATACTGTTCAATTAAGGTAATAACGTGATTCTTAGTATTAAATGCTCTAGCATATACAACTGCAAATGCTAGAATTGCAACATATACACCTAAAAATATAAGAACTAAGTTAAACAAAAATGCTCCACCTATCGATTCTCTCATTATTACCTCTCCTTAAACTTTTATAATACTATTTTGGCATATTTAAACTTGTATTTGTTACATTACCGAAAGAATTGTTAATCCATCCAGATAAAGTTGGCCATAAAAGTGCAACTAACCCTGCTATTGCTGCTATTGCAATAATTGTAACTACAGTTAAACTTAATTCACCTGACGCTTTTTCCATATATTTGTTCCTCCTTCCATCATAGTTTTATTATACCCCAACATGTTTTTAATATCAAGAAATATGTCATTTTTTACATTTATTTTACAATGCAACTGTTATAACAAGTGAAATAAGCATTAATATCATCGCACCACCACCAGTTATAACTAACATAAGCATTGTTTTATTTTCCATTTTTCTTAAACGCTCTTTATATTTTACCTCTCTTGTTTTACTTTGTAATGAAGAAACATTTCTAGCAAATATAAGTAATTGTTCTTGTTTATGTTCGCCAGATCCTAAACTTAAACGATAAAGAAGCCTCATCATTCTCATTGAATCTCTTACAGGATAAGCCTTAGCAAAATCCATATAAGGATCTACTGTCATATCACCAGCATTTATCTTAGCAATTAGTTCATTTAAACCAGATTTAAACATATCTGGAGCAGTTTCAATAGATTTACCAAGAGCAACTGGAACTGTATAATGCTGAACTAATATTTCTAGACTCTTTAAATAGTATGGCAATAACATATCAATTTCATGTAAATGCGCTTTATAATAATTCTTTAACTGCATATATGGAACTTTGTATATTAGAAAACCAACAATTAAAGTAAGACCAATATTAACATAATTCAAATTTGTAATAAACATAAAGAAGAATACAAGCATTACTGCAAATGCCATTTTAACTCTTTTCATAAACAATATTTGAACATCTATATCGTCTCCATATTTACTTCTTAAATAAAATTCATAATCTTTTTCCTTAAGTAATTCAAAATATCTTTCATTATCTTTCGCAAATTTATTACTACTAACTATATTATTTGATTCCAAAATAATAAATATTATAAGCCCAATTATTAATATTTCCATTATTCAGCACCTACATTCTCACAATAGTATTTTTCTCCATTAAGTAGGAAATAACTATTTATTAATATTATTGCATGTAGCATTATATTTACATACCATAAACCTAATATATCATTATAAGTTTCTGCACCTAATATAAGTTGAATAAGCATTATTAAAATATAAAGTATTACACCAAATTGTATAAATTGTTTATGGAAGTTTGATCTATCTACTCTGTCTCTATAAACAGATTCAACAAGCATATCTATATCATTTAACATGTTTTCTAGTGAGCCTTCTGAATCTCTTGAACCTTCTTTAGTTATTTGTAAGAACAACTGATGCATATTTTTTACAACATAATAATCATATCTTTCATTCATGTATTCTATAGAAGCATCAAGAAAACCATTTTCATATGCTAAATCTATCATCATCTTAACATCAGATGATAGTGGCTCTTCTAATACTCCAGATGCATATACCCCTTCTAGTGCCCTAACAAAAGATTTAACTGTTTCAAACTCCATTATTACATTTGTAGTATAAACTTGCACTTGTTCAAATATAAATTCACTATAACTTTTTTTACATCTTAAATATGCTAAATAAGGCACAAATGCTATAGCGGCAATTACATATATAATTGAAATTATTATATTGTAAAAATATAAATATGAAATTGCAAATGCAGCAGTACCCATTATAGCAATTTGAGTAGTATATTGTTTTGGGGTAAATTCTAGACCTAATTCTTTAGTCTTTTCCCTAACTTCCTTAAAAGAATAAGGTGCATATTTATTGTATACATTTGTTGCCTTACCTACTATATATTTATATACCCTAGCACCTTCTTGCCTTCTATAAATTATAATTAATGCAACAACTACACCAACAATAAGAACTTCTAACATATTGCACCCTCTTTCTAATCTAATACTTCATCTTTTTTTTCTATATTAGGAACATTATAGTTTAATTTTAATCCCTGATTTTCTAGATAACTAACTAAATATTTACTAGGGCTTCCATAAGATATAATTCCATCAGCAGTCTTAGAATAAATTATATTTGTACCGATTTTATTATCATCTGTAACATAAAACTCGACAACTTCACTAATTTCACGTTGAAATCTTTGATATTTACTAGAATATTGTCCTCTTATGTGAACCCCAAGATGAATATATCTATAAATCGATTTTAAATATTGATCAATATCTTGACTTGTTTCAAGCAAACTATACATTCTTTGTGGAATCAACATTGCTCTATCAGAGTGAATAGTTGATAAAATATTATGACCAGAAGAAATAGAGTTTCTAACAGCCATAACAGCCTCAGCACTACGAACTTCTGAAAGTAATATCCATTTAGGATTCTGTCTCATACAAGTAACTAATACATCAGAATAACTAGCAATATTATTAGTTTTCATAGCAACTATATCACGATGTGGAAAAATACGATCTAAGTGTAACTCTAAAGTATCTTCAATAGTAACTATTTTTTCATTCTCATATGTATTAGAAGCCAGATATTTAACAAACTCAGTTTTACCAGAACCTGTTTCACCACTTACTATAATATTACAGTGTCCATGTACACACTCTATTAAAAAGTCGTGTATTTGAGCAGTAATATAATCTTCACTTATTATTTTTTCTTTATTTAATCTTATTTTAGCAGGAGTTTTTCTTAATGTTAACGCTATTCCATTTTGCGCAATTGAATCATGAACAAAGTTAAAACGAAGTTCAGCACTTTCTGCATCCAAAAATGGATAGGCAGCATTAAATGATTTCCCCATTATATTTGCACATTGAAATGCAAGTTTTTCCATAAATGCATTATCAATACCTGGATTTTCAACTCTATAAACACCCTTAGTTAATGATTTCAAATGAAGTTGTCCATTGTTACTATAAGAAATATCTGTTATATCATCATCATCCATATATTCCTTTAAGTAACCAAAATCCATTTGTGAAAATATACCATTATTCATCTTTATTATCACCTGTATTATTATCTTTGTTATCTCCTGGTGTTACAGTAATATCTAATTCATCTTCTGGAACAAATGCTGTCATAGCATTTATATAATCCACTAAATACTGACTAGTAACTTTAGTTTCTCCCTCTTTTTCTGCAAAATCCATAGTATTAGGTACTGGGATAAGTTCTACAGAAATACTTGATAAATACATACATTTTCTTAATAATAAATGCACTTCTGGATCAATAGCAAAGAATAGATATGCAGGTACTCTTTCTTCTTCAGTTGTTTCAAATACATTTTTACCAGCACCATCTTTAACGGCTAATATCTTAATGTTACTAAGTAATTTACCAACCATTATATCGCCTGTTTCATTTTTACCTTTAAAATATATATCAATATATCCATTAGGCATCATTGCATTACCATATGTAGAAGCCATAGTAACAGGTAAGTTAAATAATACCTTATCTTCTGGTACTTCAATAAATGCAGCATCTGGTAAATCTTGTTGTGATATTACAGTAGCACCAAAGAACATACTTCCTGCTGGTATTAAAGTATTATAATTTGAATATTTATTTACAATATTTATTTTATCTCTTATAACACCATTATTTATCATTGCAGGTGGCACTTGAATATATTCAATCATATCATCTGTTATTTGAGTTCTGGGTTGAATATCTACCTTAGCAACAGGAACCAAAACCGGATTTATTGCTTGTTTAACACGATAGTTATAAGCAACATAAAGAATTATAACACATAGTACAACACCTAATATTGTAATAGTATTTTTGTTTTTTAAAAACTTAGTTAGTTTTTTTACAAAATTATTGTTTTTCATATTTCCTCCTAATATTTAGTTTCAATTATTGCATCAATACGATTGGCAATTGTATAAGTACCATCTCCAGTTAAGTCAGTTGTAAAATTAAATTGATCTGTATCACTTGTAACAGTCAAAGTAACTTTAGGTGGCATCTCAACTACATCGTATATATCTATATAATAAGTTCTATCTCTTTGAACTGATGCACTCCATCTACGTACAAAACTCTCAACGAATTTTTCACGTACTATCCTAACCTCCCCATGATATCTATAATAATCTACATCAACTGCATCATACATAGCAGCCTCTGTAACCTCTTTAAGCAAATAGTAATTGTGTTGATCAGAAGTTGTTATATCTTGGAATAGCATTATAAAGGCTACTCCTATTACCCCAGCAACAACAATTGCTACTGCCCACATACTCTCTTTCAACTTCTAATCACCACTTTCTATACTTCTACTAGTTTTATAAACATTTACACCAGGCATATTCTTAAGAGTCCTGTATCTTGTATTTATTATATCATAATTTCTTGTAAATACACTACTTCCTAAACTATTTAATATAGAACTTTCATAATCACTTGAACATCTACTATTTCCATTATAAGTACATTTACTTGGATTATACCAACTTCCCAAGTCTATATTCGTATAATATTCTTTATAATCACTTGCTATCTTATTCATTGTACTTGGAGTTAATGTTACATGATACATTGGTTTATCTTTAGTATAGTTAAAGTTATCTGTTCTTTTAAAATCATTTGATACGTATAACCAGTTTCTTCCAGGTTGTCTACAATTACTTGTTGGATTTACACAGAAACCTGATCCTTTTCCTGGAAATAATGAACTTACACTTACCACTCTAAAATCTAGGCAATCTGAGTAATATACTCCTTTTTCCAAATTACCTTTTTTATCATATTTACATGCACATGTTGATTCCTCTGGATTACAATAATGATCTGTTACATCTAATGCACATAATGCCTTGTCCATATTCCATGTACCTGCTACTCCAAAGTATTTTCCATCACTAGAATTATAATCACTAGATCCTAGTGTTATTTGATAGTAATCTGATAAATTAACTTGACTAACATATTTTTCTCCCAATTCTTCAAATCTATCCTTTATTTTATCTGGAACAGAATCAGGTGTTAAAGTATAATTAGCATTTAATTTAATAGACTCTTCTTTATAAGTATCTTCTATAGTTACATACATTGTCTTTGTAACTTCGCCTTCATAATAAATTCCATAACTACATGAATCTGTTATAGTAAACTGTTGTTTTACCCAATTTGGTTCACATTCTTCTTCTGCATTAGCACACTCTGCTCTACACTGCTGCACTTCAGCCCTACATTCTTTATCTCCTCTATCACAATTTTTATTACAACCAATTTTACAATCATCAACTGCCCTATCACACATATTTATATCAACACAACCATTTGAACCAGGATTACATGGTATTTCGTCAGACGCTGAATAATTATTGCCACCAATCCTACCAAATTGTCTTTCAAGGATTCCATAGTAATGGTCTTTATTATATGTCACGGTTTCTGGGTATCTATTTTTTTCTTCATCTGACATATTGTTAAATCTATCTCTTGCTTTAGATTCTAAATCGCTACATTTATCATCAAATTTTTCAACTTGATCATTACAATTTTTACTATATTCATAATAATATGTACCATCATCGTTTCTCTTTTTTTCCCATCTACATCCCTGATTCAAATTTGCAGACTTCATAGAATCGGAATTATAGTCATCAACATATTTAGTAATTTCAAGTTTTTGTACAAATGTAGATGTAGGAAAACCACCAAGTGGATCTGAAAAACTAGAATCCTTCGCCGCTATTTCACTCATATGCTTGAACATTGAGGATGAACCGTTTGCTGAATATGCTATTTGAGTTGGTTCATTAATAGTAGTATCCACATTAAATACTGAAACTGTTTGATGTGTAGTTGTATCTACTAGATAAAGTTGTGGAATATTTTTTATTTTATCCTTTATAATATCCATTGAAAATTTTCCCTCTTTGTTATATAGCAAATATTCAGAAACTGTATCAGAATCAAATTCTTCATCAGCGAAATGAATGTCCCTATCATTACTTGCATGACCCTTATAATTACAATCTTCATCATAATAATCAACACCAACAACTCTTCTTTGGTCCAAACTTACACATATTAATTCTGTATCATAATTAACATTTAATGAGTATGCACCACCAGAATATGTTAGTATATAGTCTGCTTTATTTGGACTTGTAGTTGTAAATGAACCTTTTTGATAACAGAACGCTTTATTATATTGTTTTTCTAATATTCCATTTTTATCTCTTGTAAATAATGTATATGTCGAATCTGATGCTGCACAATACTTAGGATAATCTTTAACTTCTGTACTACTACCTTTATTAGTTGTAGTTCTATACCCTGTGTCAGTAGTATTTGCATTATTCCAATATGTATAATACTCTGGATCAATCGGATCAAATTTGTCATCAATTTCTATCGGGCAATTTCCCCCACCTGGAGTGAAACAACAAGCAGTATCATTTGGATTACTTCGACAATAGTTTCTTCTTGCAGCAGTGCCTGGTTTAGTACCGCCACAAATTAAACTACTACAACATATATTATAATCACTAGGTTTCTTCTTGCCATCAGAGATATCACAATACGCTTTTCTTTCATCGCTTCCTTGTAATGTTCCACCACACTTTTGAGCATCTTTTTTTATAGTTATTAAACCACTATAACTAATCCATGGAGAAATAGCATAATAACGGTCAAATACATTACCTGATAAAAGTAATTTATCGTTATTAAAAGTCTTTTTTGTTCCTAAATTATAAAACTCAAAACCACCCAACCTTGATGTATCACCTGCAAGATTAATTCTATTAATAGGTAAAACTTCCTTTATAACATAGTTTTCACTAGATTTAAAATACCCACCACCAGAACTTGGCCCTTTTTGTTTAATTTTACCATTGTCATTATAATAAGGCATAGTTTTTTCTTGATTAATTTTCCCTTGATTTAAACCATGATTAATGAAAATTTGATCAAAATTAGAATTAACCTTTACTTTTTGACCATCACTTTTTACTGTTAATCCATCACCTGTTACAACTAAACCAGGTGCTGCTATTAGATGAGGATCACTTTTACCAGTACCACTATGAGTTACTTCCAAATATATTTTATATGTTTCCCCATCTTTAAAACTGGATAAATCAAAATATCCAAAAAAACCTATATCATCATAAAAATATGTACCATATTGCCCTTCATTATATTGAGGGGTATTATTTTGTACATTAAAATTTCTCCTACTATAATTTACTGGCTCATTAGGAAATTCTCCCAAAGGTGCAAGAAATCCATCACAATGTTCTGCTTTACCATTTACAGTAGGTTTAAAATAATCAACACAAGTTGCACTTGTACCTTGAACACGTAAATTTGCCCATGTGCTACTATTACCATCTCTATTTTTTGCATATATAATGCCATTATTGTTGTTATTTGGTTGTGCATATAATCTATATTTTACACTATCAATTCCCTTACCAGCACATCTTTCTGCAACTCCAACATCATTTCCATTTTTATCCGTCATTTTATATCCATTATATGTTCGATTATCTGAATTACAATAATCCATTAAAGTATAATAAGCCCAACCTCTTATAGCAACCTTTTCATCATCAACTGTAATACTATTTATTCCATATGTAAATACAGATGCTTTAACACTTATAGGTAACAAGAATAATAAAAACACAGTTACAGATAAATATAAAATATTTTTCTTCATTACAAACACCTCCAACTTTACCCCAAATTAAATTTAAAACTTTATTTTTCTTTTTTTACTATATATAACAACTACTACAGAAACAATAATTGCTAATGCTATTACATACACATACCAATATTTTTTAGAAAATTCTATAAACTTATTAGTATTTTTATCAAGTTTTCCATTTTTATAATCATCAATTCTTTGTTCAAATTCAACCCTTGTTATTTGAGTAGAATCATAATTTGGATCACATATATCTAAGTCACTAGCGCCTTCACATAACTCTTCATCATAATAATAGTTATGAGCGGGAATTGTAACTTTCTTTGGTATTTCTAATAGTCCGCTACAAGCATTACCCTCTGCTATCTTTATAACAAATGTAGAATATGTAGAAGGATATAAATCATCAAATATTTTTGTAGTATCTACTTTTTCATCATTAAAATAAACAACTAAATCTTTTGAAACATTTGATATTTGAATACCATATTCATTATTTCTAAGATTACCTAAATACTTAACATCAAATTTAATTGCGCTTGCTAAAGTTCTAAGTTTATTTATATCACTATATGAACACCCATATTGTCCTTTATACCATTCCTCAGCAAATGTTTTATTTGGTATAAATAATATCGTTAAAATCAACAAAAAAATAAAAATATACCTCTTCATATTATCCCTCTTATCTTAAGTATGGCTATTATCCTAAAATAAGGATAACATAAAATGACAATAAAATACAATTGTTTTTGTTTATACTATGTAAAATAATTACACTTTTTTAATATTATTATGAATAATTATATAAATATTTATACTTATACAATAAAAATGATTATTTAACGTGACTAAATAAAAGGTCAAATTAAATAATCAAAATTTCTATAATTATATATTTATCAATTCATATAATTTCTTTAAAATATTAGATAAAATAATATTAAAATCATCAATATTTTTATATTATTATATATAATCTTAGACAGAAATATTTATTTATTAAAAATTAATTTTACATGTGCAGTAATGTCTTCATCACTAATTTCACTTTCAAAATTAAGACTCTGAATCATTGCAGAATACCCTATATTATTTTTAAGAATTTCTGTCAAATTTTTTGAATAATATCTCGGAACATAGCCTAAGTGATATTTTTCTTTATTTTTATCAAGAATTATTCTAATAGCATTTTCATCATATTCATTTTTTGAATCCAATTCTAATAACAATTTATCATTCACACTAATCAAATCCTTACATCTATGTACATCAGGACAATGTCTTGTACCCGCAACATCAAATTCAACTTTACTAATATCAAAAGCTGGTACAAATTCATAATTATCTGTAATTAATCTTCCCTTAGTCGCTTTTAAAATCTCTAATTTTGTTGCATTAGTTCCTAAATTATATGAATTTAAAATTTCTAAGTAATCAGGTCTTGCAGTATTAGGTAATCTAGTTTCAATATTTGCAAATAATTCTTTGTTCTTATATATTTCATGAATGTTATCAAAACCTGGAAAACATTTAAATCCAACACTAGTTGCACTGTTTAACTCTGGTTCTACATATTTAAATGTATATATACCATTATCATAGTTTAAAATCCCTATCTTATACCTTGTCCTTGTTTCAGGTTGTTTCCAAATAAGCCACATTTCATCTTGCATTTTTAATCACCTCACTCAATTTATATTTAAAAGTATATCTCTTCTTTTTTTCAAGTATTTTATTATATATTCTTTATGAATTTTAGTCAATAAATCATCTGGTATTTTCCCAACAATGTTTTCTATTATTTCATCAGTTAGCTTATTTAAATTTAAAATTTCTGGTTGAACAAGTTTATTATAATGTATATTTAAATATTCAATTAGTTCAAAATGCTTATATTGTTTTATATTATCTTCCTTATATATTAATGTCTTACTTCTATTAATATATGCATCAAAATCTTTTTTACCACTATAATAATTATTTGCATAGATTTCATTTTTAAACTTATTTAATAAACTACACCCATTATCATATAGTGGCGAAAACCTATATTGATCTCCTAGTCTTTCTATTCCCCAATTTTCCTCATGTCTATCCTGTTCACCAACTAGCGCATCAAAAACCATAACCTTTATAAAACCTTCAAATAAATTTTCATCTAGTGTATCTAGTTTTTTCTTTATATTTGAAATTGTATAGTATTTTGCTCTTTCACTGTCATATGTTTTTAAATATGAAATTGAATCTATATGTTCTACATCTCCTATATCAATAAACAAATAATTTAATACACCCAATATGCCCTCTGAGTCATTTGCAAGTTCTATTCTAGCACAATCATATCCAAGAATTTTAGCAATTTCATAACACATTTTTTCTGAACAAGCCTCACTTACCAAATATCCATTTCCTTCATATTTGAAGTAAGCTTTATTACCATTATTATCAACAACAATTTTCTTAACCCTAGATCCTTTTGTATTAAAACTGCTATCTAAGAATTTAAAGTCTTTATCTGGCATTTTGATAGGATATTTTTCCATTCAACCACCTACCTTATGTTACATGATTATTATATCATGTATAATTTATGATGTAAATTAAGTGAATTTATAGTTATAACAAATGTTTTTCATTGCTTTAATTTATAATATAAATTCAAAATATTATTGAAGATAAAACTTTATTATGTTAAAATTATCATGGTGGTAATATGAATAATAAAAAAGGTTTAATAGTTATTATTACATTATTTGTAATAGTATTAGCATTTATCTTAGTATTAGTATTTAAAAATATTAACAAAGAAAACTATTTAATTGATATAAGTTATAATGAATTAAAAGAAAAAATTGATAATGAAGAAACATTCGTTCTTTATATTGGCAAAGAAGGTTGCAGTGCATGTGAAGACTTTAACCCTAAATTTAAGAGTATTATAAATAAATATAAAATTAAAACATATTATTTAGATTTAGCAAAATATAGTGATGAAGAAGAAAAATATGTTGTAAAAAATATAAGTTTTTCTGGAACACCAACAGTTTTATTTATGATTAATGGAAAAGACAGCTTAAATAGCGATACAAAAATAGTTGGTAATATTTCTGAAAATAAAATAATAACTAAATTAAAAAATAGAGGATATATAAAATAGAAAATATCAAGAATACTTGGTATTTTTTATTTATATATATTTAAAAAATAACATTATTAAAATGTTATTTCCTCATTTTATCCGCTAATTCCCTAACTCTCCTAAATCTATGATTTAAACCAGATTTAGTAACAACTTCCCCTGTTTCATAAGTCATTATATTACTTAACTCCAATAATGATGATTCCTGATATTTTAGTCTATATAAACATGCTTCCTTAGTCTTTTCATCTAATAAATCCAAAGTAGATTTTTCAATAATTAAATTTATATCATCAACTTGTTTTGTAGCAGTTTCAATTATTTTATTTACATTTGCCTGCTCACAATTATTTAATCTATTTGTCATATTTTTATGATCTCTATATATCCTAATATCCTCATAATATAAAACCGCATTATAAGCCTTTATAATTCTTAAAAAATCCCCTATTTTTTCTGCCTCTTTTATATATACCATATATCCCTTAGAACGTCTTAAAATACGACTATTTAAATAATATTCATTTAACATATTCTTTAAAAATAACGCGTATTCTTTTGTATCAACTAAAAATTCTAGATGATACCTAGATGATTTAGGATCATTTATACTTCCCTTTGCTAAAAAACATCCCTTTAAGTATGAAGATTTTTCCTCAAAATTATCAAATATATAATTTTTAGGTACATCCTCATTTAAACATAAATCATTTATAATAGATACTAATTTGTTATTAATCTCCAATATATAAATCATATTCTTCTTAAAATTAAAATTACTTCTAACAGTAATTTTAATTTGTATATCATATAAAGTTTTTAATAATGAATATATTCTTCTTGCTAATGCTGCATTTTCTGTACTAACTTTAATAACTTTATTTTCATAACTAGAATTATTTCTCATTATTGCAGATAACTCCGCGATACTCTCAGATCTTAAAGATTCATTCTTAGTTATTTCATTTTTTACCATTGATGTAAAAGACATATTTATCTCATTAAATAACTAAATACTAAAAATGCAGTCTTCATAGAATCATGTCTAACAAGTTCATCAATAATAACTGTAAGATCTGAACTCATAACTTCTAATCCCATATCTTTTAAAGTTTCAACATCTGCTTCCATAGGATCACTATCTTCTTGATTTTTATATTTTTGTCTTATATTATCAGGTATCATAGAAGTAGATGTAATAACAACATCTAAATAATTACCACCCATATATTTATTTATAATATTTACGCAATCACTTACCTTAAAATCATCTGTTTCACCATGTTGTGTCATTAAATTTGAAATATACATTTTCTTAGCCTTAGAATTTATAATTGCATTCTTCACATCATCAGATAATATAGTTGGTAAAATGCTAGTATATAAACTACCAATACCATATATTATTAAATCTGCTTCTTCTACTGCCTTTAAAACCTCAGGCAATACATTAACTGTCTCTTTATACTTTAACTCTTTTATAACCTTACCTGCAGCAGTAATATTATGTTCCCCCTCTACCACTGTACCATCTGTCATCTCTGCTACTAAAGTAACTGAATCGTTTGTAAATGGTAATATATTCCCCTTTACATTAAGTACTTTCGCAAGAACATCTACAGCACTAGATAAATTACCTTCTATATCTATCAAAGCAGTTAAAAGTAAATTACCAACTGAATGATTTTTCAAATAATTTTCATTTTTATATCTATATAACAATAACTTATCTAATAATGGTTCACTATCAGATAAGTTACATATAACTTTATTTAAATCACCAATCGCAGGAATATCAAAATCTTCTCTTAATTTACCAGTAGACTTACCATCATCTGCAACTGTAACAACTGTAGTAATATCTACAGGAAACCTTTTTAGTCCTCTAAGCAATGAAGCAGATCCACTTCCACCACATAAAATAACTATTTTCTTATTCATCTTATCACCCTTACTTAATTATATTACAATATTACACTTTATACAATAATTATATTCTTTTAAATATAGTAGCAGTATCATCTTGATAATAAATATCATAGTTATCATCTTTAATTAAATACCACTCTAAAGGAACATTTCTCATTATTATAATAACATCAAAATTATACTTTTCTAATATCTTATCAGGGTCATCAGATAAATTAACTAAATTACATGAATCACTTAAAATATTAGAACTATATATATCAGCAATACCATTAATAAATATATCAATATTTGTTCCATATAATTTATAAGTTAAATATCCACCTGTAGTATAATCATTAAATAAACGTTTAGGTTTTAATTCAATTAACTTAAGAATAGCAGTATCAGAATAATAATACAAATGTTTATTTTCCTTATTAAAATTATTAACCTGATATAAAACTCCCATAACAGTTAAAATAGATAAAATAATACAAGTAAATATTTTAATTACTTTCATATTTATTTTAAATTTAATATTAATATCATTAAAATCTATCATGTATTTTCCTACTATATAAGTTGCAATAAATATATAGTAATGCATAAATCTAATTGACCTAAGCATCATAAATAAAAACATAAAATATAGTACTATATCAATTATATTCTTATCTTTTTTATAAAATATAAACAATAATATAGGAATAACCACAATAGCAAATATATATATACCATATAATCCATGAAAATTAGGACTAAACCATTCAACTATTGTATTAAGCATTATAGTATCTTTCATATTATAAAATGGATAAAACAATATTTTATAACCATATGGATTAAGAAGTGATACTAAACAACTAATAATAAATATCAAACTTAAGACTTTTACTTTTCCTACATCCCTAATATCTTTAAATATTAAACTTAAAAATATTACTATAAAAAGTATAAGCAATATAAGTGATGAACTACCACCATGTAAATTAACCCAAAATAGTTGTAATAATGGAACTATATATATAAGTTTTTTAAAAGTATTATTATTTAAATACTTAAACAATATATATATAAATATTACAAATAACAAATAACTAAACAAATAAGGTCTATGTTGAAGTGTTCCAATAGTAATAAATGATAGTAATAGCCATATAACCTTAATAATACTAGATACATTAAAATGCTTACTAAACTTTAAAAATTTAACTATAAAAATATAAAATATCACACAAGATATACTTAATAACATAATAATTCCAAAATCACCTAATAAATACATAAAAACATCAGATAACCATTCATGAGATATAAACTCTAAATTATTAATTTTACCATACCAAGAAAATATATCACTTTTAGGAACCATTTTATTCTCCAAAATATATCTCCCCACTGATATATGCCATCCATAATCAGGATCTATTATATTTTTAAAAGATAAAACAAAATTTAAAATACCAATTATATATACTATCATTTCAAAACCTCAAATCTATAAATATTATACCCAGAAACACTATCAATTAAAGTAGAATTATTTATTATATATAAACATATATCATTATGTAATTGATTAGTATAAAACTCATTATCACTCATTATAAATAACTTATCTCTATTGCCATTATTTATTTTATTAACCATCCTACTATAACTATTATAGCCCAAATTACTATATAATAATAAATCATACTCATCTATTTTCAAACCATTTTCTAATTTTACAAAATAAGAAAAATTACTAATAATATGTACATCCATATTATCACTATTATCTATTATATATTTGCCAAGCCTTTTAGCAAGTAATATCTCATTACTTCTAACCCTTCTATATTTAAAAAATTTAAGATCATTAACACAAAAATAGTTAATTAATAATATAGGAATAAAAATACCCAAAAATATAAATATATACTTACAAAATTTATTTATATTTATATTTCTAGTAAAAAATATAACATTAGGGACATTAGCAATTACAAAATGATTAATATCAAATATAGGAAATGTAATTATCTGAAAACATAATAAATATAAATAACTACTAAAATTACCCCTATCATTTATAATCTTATATATTATATAAAGTACAATTAAAACCTCAAAAACAAATAGAACACCAAACTCACCATTATTCTTAGAAAAATCAAACAATCCTAAAAAACAATAATTAATAAAATCATTAAATATACCATTAAATAACAAATAAAATAACAGTAATAAAATAGGTATAATAAAACCTATAACACTTTTAAAAAAAAATTTAATATCTCCAAATAATTTAAAAAATATTGGCAAAAGCAAAATAATACCTATATTCTGTTTTACAATAAATGCAATTCCAGTAAATAAACCAATTAAAAATGAATATTTATTATTATAATTTAGATAAAATATTAAAATAAATAAATATAAACAAAATAAATTATAACTTGGGTAAAAAAACAAAGTACTTAACAATAATAATAAAGAATAAATAAAATAAAATGATTTATTATTTACCTTACTAATAAAGTAAAGAGATATTGTTGCAAAAATTGCACTAATAAAATACATAACAAATACATTAGGCGAAAATACTTTAAAAAAAAGTGCATTAAATATAAAATAAAATGGCGTTATTATTAGATTAAAATCCTTATATGGAATCATACCATTATATATATTATATGAAAATCCAAAATTCCAAACTTCATCTGCCGCAAATGGTACAATAAAGTAACTGAATGTTAAAAATAAAATAAAAAAAGCAGAATATAATAGTATATTTTTATATAAAGGTCTCATAAATCACCAACCTATTAAAAAAATTATACAATATTAAAAAAAAATTGTCTATTTATAAATAATATATATGATATAATTAATTATATTAAGAATAATAAGGTGATAATATGAAAAATGGATTCACATCAAAAGAACTAGTAATTACACTTTTTATATTAGGTTTAATAACAAGCATCGCACTTTTTATAACATCTAATCTAAAAAATAATTCAGATAAAACCAAATTAGTAAATCAAGCAAATTTATATATAACCAGTTTAAATTCAAGTATAATAGATGCATCAAACGAAGGAAAAACAATATTATATCAAACATACCTACCAATAAACGAAGGTGAAACAGTAACATTTGATATAGAAAGGATAAGGATTAATAAAACTAATGAGTATAGAGGCATTATTAAAGTCACATATGAGGGAAGCAATAATTATAAATATAAAATAGCAATACATAATGATAAATTTATGTTGGGAACGGAAAAAAAATTAATTGAACAAGAAAATATAAAAGAAGAATTAATTAAAGACTATAAAAGTAACTTATTTAAAAAATAAATGGAAGTATTTCATTCCACTTAATTTCATAATTTAAAAACTATCCAAAACACTCATTATTTATCCTATTCATGTTTTATTTCCTCTATTTGTTCTTTAGTTAGCCCTGTACATTTTATTATTATATTTTATATCTATATTTTCCTTTAACATTTTTCTTGCTATTTCAATAGTTTTATCTTTTGCTCCAGCCAAAATACCTTCTTCATATCCTTCATTTTTCATTGGATTCATTAATTTTCTTTGTACATTCTCATAATCATAATCATCTCTAAACTCATTAT
>CAOKET010000015.1 GCA_948467605.1 uncultured Mycoplasmatota bacterium
TATTATATTTCAACATATATCTATATCTATTTACACTTATTCTATCCAATATTTACCTAATATATTTATATTTTATATACAAAAAAATTACAAACTCATTTTTGTAACTTTTTTATTTTATAATATTATTTAATTTATTTGTTATATTTATATAATCATCTAGACTTAACTCTTCTGCTCTTTTAGTAAGAGAAATGTTTAATTCATCGAATATCTCTTTTATATTTCCCGGGTAATATTTTTTTAAATTGTTATTTAGATTTTTTCTTTTAAACCTAAAAGCATCTTTTATTAATTTAAAAAGTAATTCTTTATTGACATTATAATTTTGATCCTTTTTAGTCATTTCTATTACTACACTGTCTACATTGGGTTCTGGTATAAAGCATGTTCTTGGAACATCTATTATTTTCCTAATATTAAAATAATAATTTAAATATACTGTTATAGAGCCATATTCCTTACAATTTGGTTTAGCACAAAATCTATCTCCCACTTCTTTTTGTACCATTATAACCATTTTATCTATTCCTATTTTAGATTCGATTATCTTATTTATTATAGGTGTGGTTATATAATATGGGAGGTTTGCTACTACATAAAGTTTTTTATATTCATAATTGTCTATTTCTTTTTTTATATCTGCCTCTAAAAAATCCTTAAATATTATATCAACATTATTTAAATTTTTTAAATTATTGTTTAAGGTTTCCTCAAGAGATTCATCTATTTCAAAAGATATTATATTTTTTGCAAGTGGTGACATCATTTTAGTTAATGCGCCACTTCCAGGTCCTATTTCTATTACTAGTGTTTCTTTATCAATATTACTTTCTTTTATTATCTGGTCAATTATATAAGTACTTTTTAAAAAATTTTGACCATATTTCTTCTTAAATTTAAAATTTTTTTCTAAATTCATTTTATCACCATATTAATTTTAACATCTTTTAGATAAGAAAAAAAGAGGCTATCTTCCACTGAAATATCCTCCTACTGCTGGGAATGAAACCATGATTCTTGGGTCTATTGCATTTCTTGTTAAATCACTATATGAATAGTAGGTTTGTCCTGCTGGTATTCCATACATTCCTGCAGTTACATAACGTGCTTTCTTTGTTATTGTAAAGTGAAGGTGTGCTCCCGTTGTACAAGTTCCTGTATTACCTGATTTTGCTATTACTGTATTTGTATATACAGTTTGTCCTACACTTACATTTATTTTGCTTAAATGCGCATAATAAGTTGTATAATAGTTTCCTCCTACATTATGAACAATATATAGTGTATTCCCTGCACAATTATTCCATTCTACACCTGTTACAATACCATCCGCTGGTGCATATACATTTGTACCTGCTGCTACACCTATATCTAATCCATAGTGGAAACTACTGCTTGCGACACTTAGATCTCTTCTACCAAAATTACTTGTAACTCTTCCACTTGTAAGTGGCCTCATAAACTTACTATTATATGGTAATTGACCTGTACAAGTAGATAATTCTTCATTTGGTTTACATCCTCTTTTTTTAGCATAATTTATTAAATCTTCTGTTTTTTGTATATCTGCTGATAAATCTGTGTAGTTTTCATCTAATTCCTTTGTATATAGATTCAATTCTAATTGTCTTTCAGTTGATGTTTCTATTTTTTTGTTCATCTCTACTTGTTTTTGTTTTAATTCTATTTGTTTATTTCTGTTATCTACTATTTTTTTATTCATAGATGTTATAGCATTATCATTATATTGACTTATTTGTTCTACTATAGCAACCCTATATATAAAGTCTGTTATAGTTTCTGCACCAAATGCATATTCAAGATATGCTGATTCACCATTTGATAATTGCAAATAACTTACTATACTTTTTGTTTCAGCATCAGTATTTTGAATATCTTCTGTCAATTGCTCTATTTCTTTTGTCATATTTTCAATATCAATTTTTGCTTGATCTATTTCTTGATATAATTTTGTAACTTGTTGTTGCAATTGTAAAATCTCTGCTTTAGATTTTTCTTTTATTTCTCTATTATTATTGGCATCTTTCTTTAGCTTTTCTAATTCGTTTATTGCCTGTTGCAATGTCTGAGCATTTGTTTTTGGTATTCCTATTGGTAATATTACTGTAATTATTATTAATAAAAATATAATTTTTATGTTTTTCATTATATCTTTAAGAATTTCCTTACTGCTCTACTACTACCAAACATACCAACTAAAATACCAATACCTGCTAATATAATAGATACCAAATATATAAATGGAGATGGTTCTATTAATCTTATTATAGGTGAGAATAACTTTCCTTCAAATGAGTTATAGAAGAACGAATATCCATATATAGTACCTGCTATTGGGATAATTGCACCTAATAATCCCAAAAATAATCCTTCTATTATAAATGGTAATCTTATGAAGAAGTTAGATGCTCCTACTAATCTCATTATTTCTATTTCTCTTTTTCTAGAACTTATTGTAAGTTTTATTGTATTAGAAATTAGAAATGCTGTTACAAATATAAGTGCTAATACTACTATAAATGTTATTCTTTCAATCATATCAAAAGTTGTAATTAGTTTTTCTACCATTCCTTCCCCATATTTAATTACTTCTACACCATCTAATTTATTTATTTCATTAACTGTAGATTTTAATTTTGTAAGATCTAAAACTTTTACTAAAAATGTAGGTTTTAAAGGATTTTCCCCTTCTTCCCAGGAACTCATTATATTTTGTAAAACTTCTGATGTATCCTTAAAGTCCTCTAGTATTTTTTGCTTTGATTCAAATTCTATACTTTCAGTGTCAACATTTGGTATTTCTTTTATCTTTTTTTCTAAATTCGATACCTCTTCATCTGTTATATCACTTTTTAAAAATACTACTGCTGTTACATCTTTCTTTATAAGTCTAGTAAAATTGTCTACATTATATGATGTAAGAATTGCTAGTGCTACTATTATTAATGTTATTGTTATACAGGAAATTGATGCAATACTTAGACTAAAGTTTCTACCTACACTTTTTATACCATCTCTAATACTACGGCCAAATAATCTAAATAACTTCATGATCATATGTTCCTTTCGTAAAATCTTTAGCAACCTTTCCCTCATCTATAAGTATTACACGTCTTTGTAGTCTATTTACTATTTCCCTGTCATGTGTTGCCATTATTATTGTTGTTCCTAAAGAATTTATATCCTCTAATACTTTTACTATTTCCATACTTGTATCTGGATCTAGATTTCCTGTTGGTTCATCACATAATAATAATTTAGGTCCATTTACTATAGCACGTGCTATTGCTACTCTTTGCTGTTCTCCACCTGATAACTGATTTGGAAGTGATTTAATTTTATGTTTTAATCCAACCAATTCTAATGCTTCTAATGTTTTCCTTCTAACTTCATTTTTCTTCTCGCCTAATATTTCAACGGCGAATGCAACATTTTCAAATACAGTAAGTTTTTCTAATAGTTTATAATCCTGGAATACTATTCCTATTTTTCTTCTTATTTTATATACATTTCCATTTCTTAGTTTTCCAACATTTATTCCACCTATTATTATTTCACCACTAGTAGGCTTTTCTTCACGATAAAACATCTTCATTAATGTCGATTTTCCACTTCCAGATGCACCAATTATAAAACAGAATTCTCCCTTTTTTATTTTTAGGTTAACCCCTGCTACTGCTGTTGTACCCGTCTTGTATGTTTTTGTAAGATTTCTTGCTCTAATAAGGTCCATTTACTTCCCACCCTTCTACAATATCAACATTATATCATAATTTTTAAAATAAAAAAAGACATACTGTAAATATGTCTTATACTGTTGTAGCCTTTGCTTCCCTTACATTTACTGCTTGTAGACCTTTTTCTGTTTCTATTAAATCAAATTCTACTAATTGTCCTTCTGTTAATGTTTTATAACCATTTACTTTTATCGCTGTGTAATGTACAAATACATCTTCTCCGTCTCCATTTTCAATAAATCCGTATCCTTTTTCATTGTTGAACCATTTAACACGTCTTACCACAACTTCCACCTTCTTTCTTTTTGATTACATATCAAATATAATTCATATTACCCCTACTTTTCAAGAAATTCAGTACCACAAATTTCGACATATTTTGTATTATGGTATTTTTCCTTTTATTTTACTTAGTTTATACTCAAATATTTGCTTTTTACACTGTTTGAATTTTTTAACTATTAAATATTTTTCTTTTTAATAATTTATGTTTAGAAGAAGTCGTTTTAAGTTACAGATTTTATACTATGGTTTTTTATGTGTTATTGTTATGCTTGGGAGGTATAATGAGAGATATATTTATAAACTATTCAATTAGTAAAATAAAAAAACAATATTCTAATTATGATGATGATAAAATTGCAGAAATAAAATACGGATTAGAAGGTTTATATATTCTAATAACAAAAAGTATTATTATTTTTGGAATTGCATTTATTCTTAACATAGTTAAAGAATTATTACTGTTATTATTATTTTTCAATTTTCTAAGATTTACTGGATTTGGGCTGCATGCGAAAAGTTCTCTTAAATGTTTAGGAAGTTCTACACTTGTTTTTATAGGGATTGCTATAGTAAGTAAATATTTTATTATATCAATCCCAATAAAATTAGTAGTATCTTTATTCTGTGTGGCTAATTTTTTAATCTTTGCACCTGCTGATACAGAAAAGAGACCACTAATAAATAAAAGGAAACGGTATATATATAAGTTTGTCACTACCGCAATTTCTATTATTTATACCATCCTTTTACTTTTGATCAAAACTAATTTTATAACGAATATTATTATGTTCTCTATGGTTATAGAAGGAGTTTTGATTAACCCCCTGTCATATCGATTATTAGGCCTTAGATATGATAATTACAAATATTATAATCATTAGATAAGGAGGAATAAAAAATGGGATTTTTTAGTGGAATGATTGGTAAAGTACTTTCAACTTTAGGTTCTACATTTGCAGCTACTGGAGCTCAAGGATGCTCTTGGTTATGGATGGATGAACCAGAAATGCCAAAGTCTATGATTAAATAAAAACTATTGTAAAAATAGTTTTTTTCTTTAGAAATATAAAAGTTCTTTCGTAATTGAAAGAACTTTTATTCAGTTAAATCCAAAAATAGATGTTGTATATAATAGTCATTAATCATTTCTCTATTTTGAAAAAATTGTGGATTAGAGTTTAATATATCCTTTACTAAGGATAATCCATAACCATGACCAGAACCCTTTGTTGTGTAACCCGCATTATTCATATTATCTACTTCTAAATTACCTTTATATGTATTTGTTATAATAAATTCGAATATATCTCCATCTTTATATATTTCAATTCCAATACTTTTAGTTTCTGACTCCATACATGCTTCTATTGCATTATCTACATAAACACCTATTATTTGACATAATTGTTTATAAAGTTTGGTATTAATATCTTGTAATTTAGAATCTTCTAAACTTCTACTTATAGTTAAACTTACATCAATGTTATTTTCTCGCATTGCATTTACTTTATAAAATAGTAATCCTTTTAAACCACCAATTGGTATATTTTTTAATTCACCTATCCATTTATAAGTTTTATCAGAATTATCATCAATTAACGAATCTATATATTCATGTGCTTTTTTATCTTTATCTGAAATCATACCTTTTATTGTTATTAGTTGATTTTTGTTTTCATGACGTCTGATTCTATCTTTTTCTATTATTTCTTCATACACTTTAACATATTCATTCATTTTTTGGTATTCTTTAGTTATATTTTGCTTATTTATCTTTTCTAACGATAATTTTATAAATATGCATATTATTAATACAATCATAGTAATATTTATGGCTATTTCATCTATATTTTTATCAAGCACGTTATAATATAAGAATAAATAACTTATACATATCGCCACTAATGACTTTGATATATAATTTATTACTTTTATTTCACTATTATCAATTATTTTCTGGAAAATGGAAATTATATTATAAATTCTAGTAATTATTAAAATCATAATCATTACTACCATATCGCCAATTAATTTACGTTCTGTTGTACTTAGAGAACTAAGGTCTATGCTCAACATCTTAACCATTAATACTGTAACAATATCACATATAAATAAAACCAAGTAAAATAGTACTACACTTATTATACATTTATTCAATGGAACACCAAAAATTATATATATTGATACATTTAACAAAATAAATTGTATTATCATTGTTATAATGTTGTTTTGCATTTTATTTGAAAATATAACAATTATTGACAGTCCTAAAACTACTATTATATTCTTAACATTTATTTCAATTTTTTTACATAATATTTTTGAAATAAAAAATATATTGACACAAGTTAACAAAATTGTCATTATTATTGATAAACTAGTTATTAACATAATCTTTTAATCTCCCTTTCAGTTTATATGATTTTGATAAAAGGTTTATTTCATCCCCATTATCAAATCTTATTATATTGTTACTGCTATCTATTTCTTTAACATTATCAATATTTACCATACAACTTCTATAGGTTTGGATAAAGTTATCGCTTATTAAATTCTGTATTTCTACAAAATTCTTATTTACTAAATATTCTTTGTTTATGGTTCTTATTATTACCTTCCTTTCACCTACTGCTTTAGCTATATAGTTTATATCACTCATGTTTATCATGTACGACACTCTATTTGAGCTAAACTTTAGTGTTCTTCTTCCTTTAAATGTTCTAATTGCCAATTCTATATCCTCTTTTAATGTTTTTTCTAAGTTGAAGAATTTAGACACAAAGTCAAGTATTAATAATCTCTCTCTAAATGCTCTATCTGCTAATTCCTCATGCGCTGATACAATTATTATTGGACTATCCAAGTCCTTTTTTCTTATTATATGCGCGATATCCAATCCCGATGTATTTTGTACTTCTATATCTAATACATAAATCTTAGGTCCATCTGAGTTTACATCTTCCAAAAATCCCTGGTCATATAAGTAATGTCTTCTTATTGTGTAATCAATATCTATTGGCATCATAGCCCTGTTTATTATCTCACACATTCTTCTGTTTATCTCTTTGTTATCGTCACATATTATTATTTTAATCATACATTCACTCCTATTAACCTATAGCAACCGAGTTTAATTTTATCATAATTTGCCAAAAATTGGAACAGGATTTTTTACTTTTTGTGTTTTTTCTCCGTTATCTTATTTTTTATGGCATCTGTGTCGACAACTACACTTGTATTTGATACAAACCATATCACTATAATTAATAGAACTGCATATATTATCCTACCTAATGTCTCATCTTTAAGTACGTATATTACCGATGATAATGCAAATAATATATTTATTAAATATATTATCAATACAGTACCAACGTGAGAAATTTTTAAGTTTAATAATTGATGATGTATATGAAACTTATCCGGCTTTGAGGGGGATTCTCCCTTTAGTAATCTTCTTATTATGGCAAATGCAGTATCCATTATTGGAATTGCCAATATTAAAAGTGGTGTTACTAACGAGGTCACTGTTACATTCTTAAATCCTAATATTGCTATTACTCCTATTATAAATCCAACGAATAACGTGCCTGAATCTCCCATAAATATTTTTGCTGGGTGAAAATTGTGAACTAGGAATCCTAGTGTTGCTCCTAACATTATAAATGCAAGTGTTATATCTAAGCCTGTCATTGTACCCTGAATATATCCTATTATTCCTATTGTTATAAAAAATATCGAGGCAACTCCACTAGATAGTCCATCTAATCCATCTATTAAATTTATACAATTCATACAGCCTAATATTAAAAACAACGTTATAACATAATTTAATATAAACATATTTGATAGATTAAATGTCATACCAAATAAATTTATTTCATCTATTACTATTCCGCCATAGAATACTACTGTTAATGCTCCTAGTAATTGTCCTGAAAACTTAATAGAAGCAGGTAGTGGCTTAATATCATCTAACATACCTGTTAATAATACTATAAAACTACCAATAAGTATAGAATTCATTTCTGTAGATGGAGTTGCAAAAAACATGTATCCTAATATAAACGCTATGTATATTGCAAGTCCACCTAATCTTGGCATTGGTTTGGTATGAACTTTTCTTTCATTTGGAATATCTAATGCTCCTATATGAGATGCTATTTTTTTTACTATTGGTACCATCAATGTTGATATTATAAAACATACTACTACTATTAATAAAATTTTTGATCTACTCATAAAACCACCAACTCTTTAGAATAGTATAACATGGAACTATAAAAAAATAAATACAATAAACTATATAAAAAACGTGATATAATCTATATTATAAGGGAGGTATTATAATGTATAGAAATACTTATGTTGAGATAAATATTGATAATCTTAAATATAACGTAGAAGAAATTATTAAACATTATCCAGAATACAAATATTATTTTGGCGTTGTTAAGGGCAATGCATATGGACATAGCAATTTAATTGCTAAATATTTAGTTGACAGTGGTATTAATTATTTGGTTGTTTCTTCTTTGGATGAGGGAATAATAATTAGAGAAGATAATCCTGATGTTTCAATTTTATGCGTTGAACCTATTGATACTAAGTATATAGATGAATGTGTTAAAAATAATATAACTATAACTATTCATGATATTAATTATTTTAAGGAATTATTAGTTGCTAATTTATCTGGTATGTTAAAATGCCATATCAAGATTGATAGTGGATTATCTAGACTTGGTATAAATACTAAAGATGACTTTAATTATATATATAATCATATAAAAGGTACTTCCAATCTTTATTTAGAGGGTATATTTAGTCATTTTGCAACTGTTGGTATATATGATAAGCATTGGGACAAGCAATTAAATAATTTTAAGAATATTACTAGTGATATTGATTTAAAAACTATTCCTATTGTTCATTTAGGTAACAGTATTACTTTAGTTAATCACCCTAAAATTTCATTTTGTAATGGTATAAGACTTGGTATAATTATGTATGGATATATACAAAATAGTCCTAAGGTAAGCAAGTTAAAAACTAAACTTAGAAATATTAAAAGAAGTTGTTATGCTAGAAAATATAATTTATCTCCTATTATTACTGAAATTCCTATAAAGTTTAAACCAGCATTTTCTTTATATAGTGAAGTTATACAAGTTAAATCAATTAAAAGAGGCGACACTGTCTCATATGGTGCGAAATATGTTGCTAAAGATGATATGCGAATAGCAGTAATACCTATCGGATATGCCGATGGAATTAGGAAATCGTGTGTTGGCTTTAATGTTTTAATTAATGGTAAAAAATGTCCTATTATAGGTGATATATGTATGGGTATGATGATTGTTAATGTTGATGAGTCTATTAAATGTCATGATAAAGTAACTATATTGGGGGATAAAAATTCTGTATTTTCAATGAGTAGGCATATAGGTACAAATGCTTATGAAGTTCTTTGCAATATAAGTCCTCTTATACCTAGAAAATTGCTTTTAAACAATAAACAAGTTGAAATAGATAAAAGGTAGGTGATTTTATGAATTTTAGTACTCTTATTATTGGATCTGATATAAATGCATATTATATGGCTAGATGTTATCATGAACTTTATAATAAAAAGGTAGATATAATATGTAAAGAAAGAATGGGTTTTACTTATTATAGTAGTATAACCAATATTATTATTGAACAAGATTTATGGAAAAGTGATGTATTTGTAAAAACATTAGTTGATTATGCTTTATCTCATGATTATCAAAATACTAAAATCTTACTTATTGGCACTAATGATTTTTATGTTAGATTAATTGTTGAAAATAGTGATGAACTATCTAAATATTTTTATTTTAATTATCCTAAATTAGATATTATTAATAATTTATTAATAAAGGAAAACTTCTATCTTGCTTATAAGGATAGTACATTAGATTTACCAAAAACTTATATATATAAGTGTCTAAGTAATCAAGATATTCCTATATGGGATGAGTTTCCTATGATTTTAAAACCGGGAGATGGATTTTTATATCATAAGCATGAGTTTGCTGGTATGAAGAAAGTTTATAAAATATATTCAAATGATGAATTACTCAAATCTATTAGGGAAATTGAAGCATCTGGTTATGATGGTAATTTAATACTTCAAGAGTTTATTCCTGGAGGAGATGATGCTTTATTTGACTCAATATTTTATTGTAACTCTAAAGGTAAAGCAGAACTTATGACTCTCGCTCAAATAGCACTCCAAGAAAGAACTAAAACTGCTATTGGTAACTGTACAGTATTAATAAATGGATTTGATGAACATGGATTTGATGAAGGTTTAGTTAATAAACTTAAAAACTTCTTGGAATCTATTAATTATACTGGATTTGCTGAATTTGATTTAAAGTATGATTATAGGGATAAGAAATATAAAGTACTTGAAATAAATCCTAGACAGGCTAGAAGTAGTTACTATTTATCATATTGTGGATATAATTTAGTTAAATATCTAATAGATGATGTCATTTTTAATAAAGAACATGATTTGGTTCTAATAAGGGATAAAATGGTTTTATCTTTCGTACCAAAATGTATAATTAAAAAATATATAACTAATGACACTGTAAAAAGTGAAATAACTAATTTAATAAAAAACAAAAAATTTGTTAATCCATTGAAATATAAAAAGGATAGAAGTCTAATTCGTATACCATATCTTATATATAGGGATTTTAATTATATTAGAAAATACAAGAATAACATATTCTAAAAAAGAGCATTTGATTAATGTTCTTTTATTATGTGATCTATTATCTTGCCCCCATCAATTCTATATATTTCATCTGCTAATATATCTATGTCTTCTTTTATATGAGACGCTATTACTATAAGTTTATTTTTCTTTTTTTCTTCTAACAATATATTTCTAAGTAAATTTACTGATTGTTCTTCTAAACCATTAAATGGTTCATCTAAAATTATTATTTTAGGGTCTTCCATTAATACTTGTATTATTCCTAATTTTTGTTTCATACCTAATGAATATTTTTTAAATGCTTTGTCTTTATATTTTGTTAATTCAAATAAATCTAAATATTTTAATATTTCTTCTTCTGTTATTGTATTTTGGATTTTTGCAAGTAGTTTTAAATTTTCTAATCCAGATATATCATCTATAAAATTTGGTTTTTCTATTAATGCTCTAGTACTATCTGGAAATGTATTTTCCTTATATATATCTATATTATTTACTTTTACTTCTCCTTCAGTTGGAGTTATAAATCCACATAAAGTTTTAAATAATATACTTTTACCACTGCCATTTCTACCTACAAATCCATATATCTTTCCACAATTTAAGTTTATATTAATATCTTTTAAAACTTCTTCATTTCCTATTTTTTTAGTTAGATTTTTTACTTTTATCATACATTACTCTCCTTTTCTATTAACTTTAGTATTTTGTTTTTATTAATTATATATGATATCAATATTATAATAAACTCTATACAAATAATGTATATTTTATTAGATATTGTTATTGATAATATTATTGGTATTATATAAATTATTAATGTTAATAATATCGAGTATTGTTTTATATAATTTAATAAAGTACAAAATATAGATTGTATTGTGATATGGTATAACATTGCTGATAAAATAGACGTAATAATATATAAATTTAACTCTTTTGTAAATAATACACATATTATAGTATTAGTTATGTGTATTATTATATTTATTAAGAGTAATGATATATATTTTGTAAATGCTCTTTTTTTCTTTGATATTCTTAAGAATATAAATTCAGGGTTATTTTTTATATCATATGTATATATATAATATGTAATATACATTAAGTACCCTATGTAAATTAGTTTATATATTATATATAAAAAGTTATTAATTTCATTAGTATTATTAAGTACTATATTAATATACAAGTTTTTATCATGTATATTGTTATAATATAAGGATATTATTATGGTTGCTACTAAAATTATTATATTAATTATTTTTTTATTTATAAAATTACTAATATCTCTTTTTATACAATATATCATGATAATACTTCTCTTTCTATACTACCTTTTAGTATAAGTTTTTTTGATAAAAAATACAATATACTTAATACACTCACATAATATATAAAACTTATTATAAAACTTGAAAATATATTATTATATATAAAATATGAATATGTATGTACTGATGGAATTATATATTTTAACCCCTCTATATATTCTAATTTATAAGATATGTGTATATAAAAAATATATATGAATATAAAAATTAAAGATAATTGTTTATTCTTAAATAATGCTAGGCTTATTAATGCTACAAATTGTAATGTAATAAGACTCATATATATCTTAAACATATTTACTAATAATGCAATAATATTTATTGTATTATAATATTCATCAGTTATTATTCCAAATTTAACATCTCTGTTTAAATTTATTGAGATCATAATTATTAATAAATATTGAACGAAAAATATAGTTGTTAATAAAATTGAAGATTTTAATTGTATTTTAAAGTATTCTTTTTTATTCTTTACTCTAAGTACCAACATTGAATTTTTAGAAATTTTATAATATAACATTATAATAAATATTGTTATTATTGGATATATTAAAAACGTATATAGATTTTTATGACTCACTAGTGAATAGTTCATATTTGTTATGTAATCAGGTGTAATTGTATTGAATGATGTGAACACAAATGTTCCACATAATACAAATAAAAGTATTATTAAATACATTCTGGAGGATATAAAATCTATTAGTATTTTTTTTACAATGCTGTTAACCATTTTTTAACACCAACTTCTCTTTGTTTCTTTTTCCTAAATACATTAATAAAACTATTGAAAAACTTACTATAAACAGTATTAAACCGAAAATTATATTATATGACATATAATCACTTGAAAATGGATTTATCAATCTATATGGACTTAGCCATTTAAAATATTCTATTTTAAACATATCATACAAATAGTATTTACCATATATTTCACCACATAAACAAATAAAGTTAAAACACATGAATGAAGATATTATTACTAATGGAAATTTCTTAATTATTCTTGAAAATATTAATACTATATTACACATAAATAGCATTCCTAAATAACTGCTTATTATTGCTAAAAATACATATAATATTGGATTATTTATACCATTTTCAAAGAAATTTGTTATGTGTGAACTTAAATCTGTCGTATTTAATTTACTACCAAATAATATTAATCCTAGCATAAATACTAAAATATTTGCAATAGGTCCAAATAATAATATTTTTTTATAACTTTTAAATATTTGCTTTAGTGTATATTTATTATAGTTTTCTCTTAATATTTTATCTTTAAATATTCCACTACTTATTTCTTTATATATACAGTATACACATCCTATACCTATTATAACAATTAACGCTACTGATATATAATCGCCTATTCCATACATTATTATAAATCTCCAAAATGAGTATCCACTTACATAACCCCTTACTTGTTCATCAATATTATATTGATCATAAAATATAAATAAATTAATCACATATAATAATATATATATTGTTACTGCTATAATTAAATGTTTATTATTTCTAATGAAATCTTTCATATTTCCTCCATAATTAGGTGTGGGAGAGTTTACCTAAATTAATTTACCCAATGCTTTCCATAAGCATATTCATCGCTTAAATAATGAATCCTTGAATCAATATATAACCAATATTCCCATCCGTTTTGAAGTGCTCCTGATTCTGAATAAGTGAAACTTTTTCCTGTTTCTAGTACTTTCCATCCACCTACTGTTCCTACACTTCCACTATCTGTTTTATATTTCAATTGAAAATCAACTGGTGCACTTGTTGATACGTTTGTTATTTCCTGAGGTGATAAATAAATTTGTTTTTTTTGTTTAACTGTTTCTACTGAACCATTTAGTTTTGGTACCATTACTGAAAAGTATCTACCTATGTCTTGATTTGCTAGAACTCCACTTGTATTTAACCCAAATGTTACTGCTGTTAATAATAATAATAATTTAAAATTTTTCATTTGTCTACTCCTTTCTTTCTCCCACGATTTAATTATATATTTTATTGGTTATTATTCCTTTTTCTTTACTTGAAATGTCTGTTTGTTAACATGTTAGTAATTCTTTTGCATTTTTTGTCATCTTTTGTCGATTTATTTTTTTATTTAAACAAAAAATAATAGATTATACACACTATCTATTATTCTCAATTAAATTTATATTATTTAACAAAATTCCTGTACCTTCTGCAACACAAGTTAAAGGGGTTTCAGCTATATATACTGGTACTTTTAATTCATTTGATAATAAATCTATTATTCCATCCATTAATGCCCCTCCACCTGTTACTACTATACCTTTTTCAACGATATCTGCTGATAACTCTGGTGGTGTTTGTTCTAATATATTCTTTGCCGCTTTTATTATTGAATATATACTTTCTTTTAATGCTTCTTCTATTTCTTCCGATGTTATTGTTATTGTATGTGGTAGTCCTGTTACTAGATCTCTTCCTCTTACATCCATTTTGTCTGTTTTATTTTTAGAATATACTGTTCCTATTGTTTTTTTGATTTCTTCTGCTGTTATATCCCCTATTAATAGTTTATATTTTTCTTTGATATATTTAGTTATATCACTGTCAAATGTATTTCCTGCTACTTTTATAGATGTGCTTGTTACAATTCCACCTAACGATAATACTGCTATATCAGTTGTTCCTCCACCTATATCTATTACCATATTTCCAGTAGGTTTAGATATATCAAGCCCTGCTCCTATTGCTGCTACTTTTGGTTCTTCTTCTATATATACTTTTTTTGCACCTGTTCTTTCTGCTGCTTCTTTTATTGCATTTTTTTCAACTTGTGTTATATTAGATGGACAACAGATTAATATTCTAGGTCTAGATATTATATTTTTTCCATTTATTTTTTTTATAAAGTGATTAAGCATTATTTCTGTTACTTCAAAGTTTGCAATTACTCCATCTTTCATGGGTTTTATTGCTTTTACTCTACCAGGTGTTCTTCCTAGCATGTTATGTGCTTCTATACCAACAGCAAGTGGTCTTTTAGTTTCTTCATCTATAGCAACAACACTTGGCTCATTAAGTATTACGCCTTGTCCTTTTACATAAATTAATACATTTGCGGTTCCCAAATCTATACCAATATCCTTATTTAAAAACATTTTTTTACCTCCCTTGTTATCATTAATATAATTTTACCATATTATGGTCAATGTTTGATTATAAATTTGCATATTTTTTTCTAGTTGACTCTCCACCTCTAATATGTCTTACTTTAATATGATAGTTTAGTATTTCTGCAACTTTCTTGTATCTTTCTTTATCTATTTCTATTAGTCTTTCTGTTAGGTCTTTATGTATTGTACTTTTACTCATTTTATATTCTAACGCTATTTCTCTTATTGTTTTATTAGTTTTTATTATATAATCTGCTTCACTTTTTACTCTTTTTGTAATAGTTTCTTTCATAGACATCCCCTTTATAAATTATATATATTAGGTTGTCTATTTATGATAAGCAAATTATACAGTATAAGTTTTTTATAATATATGAAAAAAGGCTTTAAAGCCTATTGTAATTCTTTTAGTGTTTTACCTAAGTAATCATTAGGATTTACTACTTGACCTTTATAATATAACTCAAAATGTAGATGATCATCTAGTATTGCTGCAATGTTATTTGTACCGCTTTTCCCTATTACTGTACCTTTAGTAATAGTTTGATCTTTTTTTACACTTATTTCTGATAGACTTTGATATACACTTATTAATTCATTGGAATGTTTTACCTCAACTATATTTCCTAGCATCTGATCTTCTTTTACGTTTATAACCGTTCCATCTAAAACGCTAACAACATCAAATGTTTCGTTTCCAGAGTAATCTACTCCTGAGTTTTGTATGTATGTGTTATCATAGAATATCAATGCATTTTGCTGTTCACTACTATCTTTTGTATAATCATAAAAGTTTCTTATCTGTTTAACATCTTCTTTTGTGTATGGCATACCTATTGTTGTATCTGTTTCTTTTGCAACTGGTATTGTATCTGGTAGTATTATTTTAGATACATAAGTAAAATCCTCCTCATTATGACTTATTCTACTTAAACTTTTTTGAACTGTTATAAGTAGTACTATTATTGCTGTTACTCCACATAGGAATATTATTGGTCCAGCCAACTCCTTTAAATTTTCTTTTAAATCTTCTTTTGTCATATTTATCACCTCTGATAATAGAGTGGACAAATATGATAAAATTATACTCAATTTTTAAATTTTTTCTATTGTTGTTCCAGTATAATAATGCATTAGTATTTCTTTATAGTTATATCCTTCTTTTGCCATACCTAAAGCACCATACTGACTCATTCCTACTCCATGTCCATATCCTTTTGTGTAAAATGTTATATTTCCATCTTTTTGCTCTATTGTAAAATGTGTTGATCTTATCTTAAGAGATGTATATAGTGTAGATGATTTAAAGTTTTTTCCATTTATTGTAAGTTCACTTACTCTTCCCGTTTTTGTTTTTTTTGTTATATTTATATCTAATGTTTCTTTACATTCAATATTTAGTATTTTACAAAATTCTGATATTTTAAAAGTTTTTTTATCATTAAAAACTGGGGATACAGCCTCATCCCATGATGATGTTACACTAACTAGATATGGTATTGCACTTGAGAATATATCTTCACTGTTTTCTGTATAACCATTACTTGTTGAAAAGAATAAGGTATCTGCAATTTTACCATCATACATTACATATTCCCCTTCTGTTTCCTTTATTACTTCCCTTAACTTATTTATATTTTTTACATAGTTATCTTTCCATGCATTTTTTAAATAAGCAATATCAAGATAAACTTGGTTTTGCACTGTATCAATTACGTCATAATCTTTATCTTGATTATACTCCATCCTTTTTAATACATAACTTCTAGCCGCTACTGCTTGGGCTTTTAGAGCCTCTTTTTCAAAAGATATTGGCATTTCTCCAGCAAGTACTCCTAATATATATTCTTCTAGTGGAACATAATCAATTTCATTAGTATTGTTTCTTAATATCCTAACATTTCTTTTACTAATTATTTTATAATCTATTTCTTTTTCTTCAATCTTTTTTTCTTCTTTATTAAATAATGTAACTATTATATAAGGCAGTATTATTATTCCAATTAGTAAAAAAAATATTCTTTTCATATAATCCCTCTTTTATAAAGTTGTAAAATCCCATATAAAATTTACTAAAAGATAAGATATTATAAACGCAAGCATCATATATATAACTCTTGCTTGCATGTTGGCATTTTTTTTAAATAAGTGATTTATGTTTAATCCACTTATTGCCCACATTGTAAATGGAATTATAAATATATATAGTAAAAATTTAGCGTTCATTATTTTCATATTCCTCTATTTGTTCCATTCGTTTTTTATATAAAGGATCGGATAGATTTTCTTTTGCATTTAAATATGCTTCTACTATATTAATATTTTGTTCTAATGGCAAATTGCCTGATAATGCGATTATATTTACAAAATCACATTCTTTTGCATGTATTGCTTCTTCTTCATTATTTAATTTTCCACATCTTATTCCCTTTACTTTGTTACATGCAATAGAAATTCCAACAGCACTACCACATATTGCAATTCCACAGTCTACTTCTTTAGATGCTACTTTTTCTCCTAGTATAAAACCATATTTTGGATAATCAACCCTTTCTGTACTATTTGTTCCATAATCAATTATATTGTAGCCCTTGCTTGCTAAATATTTTGTCAAATTTTGTTTTGTTTCATAACCTCTATGATCACTTGTTATTCCTATTTTCATTATTATCACCTATATTATTATACCATGTATATTTTTGTTTATAAATGAAAAAAACAAGGAAATCCTTGTTATTTGTCTACACTATAACCAAATTTATTGTTAAATTCTTCAATTTTACCTTTTCTAGTAGTTTGATTATGTTTTCCAGTATAAAATGGATGACATTCTGAACAAACTTCTACTTTTACTTCTGGTTTTGTTGATTTAGATACAAATTCATTTCCACATGCACAGATAAATTTAGTATCCATATATTTAACATTTGTTTCTTTTGCCATGTTTCTATCTCCTTCCGCCATAGTAATAATTACTATAGTAATTTGATTGCTTTTATATTATAACAACTTTTCTTTTAAGTTTCAACTAATTTGTGTTACTTTTTTTTAATATGTCAATTATTTGTGCAGAAATTACTTCATATCCTGAGTTACTTGGATGTATATCTGTTGGATTTGGTAAATATTCTGGGTTTTCTTTAAATATTTCATATACATCTATATAATCACAATTGTTTTTTGTTGCAACTTTTTCATATTCTTCATTTACTTTCATAAATAATGGCTCTAATTCTCTTGTATATTTTGATGAAAGTGGCGATAATGGATTATAATATCCTACTAATATTACTTTTTTATTATTGTACTTCCTTATTAATTTTATAAGTTTATCTAAATTTTCACTAATTTCATCTAAATATTTTTCTGCCTCACTTAACTTTTCTAAGTTATAATTCATGTCATTTAATCCAGCATGTTCAAATAAATCATTAGCACCTATTGATAATGTTATTACATCTGCTTTTTCTATTGCTGTTTGAATACGTAATTCTTTATCATGTAATTCCACTTTTTCATTTTTTTCAATTTTATTTATTAAATCTATTATTCTATCTCCAGATGCGGCAAAGTCTTTACTATAAAACTCTACAAGATTTTGACTTTTTAAATATTTATTTACATAATCACTATAACCATATCCAATTTCACCATATGGATTTTGACCTGCTGCTAGAGAATCACCTAAAGATATATAGTATATTTTATTATTTGAATTTAATTTATAAATCCAAAATATACCTATAATTACAAGTATTAAAAAGATGTATTTTTTATATTTCATAACATTCACCTCAAAATAAAACAAAGAACATTCTTTGTTTTATTATATTTATTCAATTGTTATTTTAGCACCAATACTTGTCAATTTTTGTATTATTTTATCATAACCTCTTAGGATATGCTCAATATTTGTTATCGTAGTTGTCCCTTCTGCAATTAATCCAGCAACTACAACAGATGCTCCTCCCCTTAGGTCTGTTGCTTTTACTTCACATCCCTTTAATGGGGTTTTACCATGTATATAAAGTTTTCCACAGTACGGTTTGTCATCTTCTATTATTATATTTGACCCCATGTCATTTAAATATTTAACATTTTGAAATCTATTTTCATATATAGTTTCTTCTACTATAGATATTCCATTTGCTTGTGTTAACATAGCAGTCATTATTTGTTGTAAATCTGTTACAAAACCTGGGTATACTAATGTTTTTATATTAACTGGTTTTAGATTATCACATTTTTTAATAATTGCATAATCTCTTCCTAGTTCTATATTAACTCCCATTTCTTTAAGTTTATTTATTAAAGCCTCATTATGTTCAGGTATTATGTTTTCAATTTTTACATTTTTACCTATTAGGCTTGCTAATATCATATATGTTCCTGCTTCAATTCTATCTGGAATTACTTCATTAAATGAACTTCCTAATTTAGTTACCCCTTTTATTTTTATAGTAGATGTTCCTGCTCCTATTATTTTAGCGCCCATGTTATTTAAAAATGTTGCAACATTTACTATTTGTGGTTCTTTTGCTGCATTTTCTATTATAGTTTCGCCTTCTGCTTTTACGGCTGCTAGCATTATATTTATTGTTGCACCTACACTTGTTGTTGCACCTTTATCTGGCATATCTATAGTTATTTTTGTACCTATTAACTTATCTGCAGTAATTGTGTATTTATTACCTTCTTCTATTACAGTTGCACCTAATGCTTTAAAACCTTTTATATGTTGGTCTATTGGTCTTGAACCAATGTTACATCCACCTGGGAAATATATTTCTACTTTTTTATATTTACTAAGTAAGGCTCCCATAAAATAATATGACGCTCTAAATTTTGTTGCAATACTCTCTGGTATTTCTTTATTTACTATACTTTTAGAATTTATTTTAATTATGTCTTCGTTTCTTTCTACATATGCATTTAAATATTCTAATATCTCCTCTAAAGCATCTATATCTGATATTTCTGGTACATTTGCTATTGTTACTTCTTCATCGGATAGTATTGCAGCAGGTATAAGCGCTACTACACTGTTTTTATCTCCGCCTATTTTAATAGTACCTTCAAGCTCATGACCTCCATTTATAATTATCTTGTTCATAACTCCTCCAATACTTTATTCATTTTATTATATGCGTTTATCTATTTTTGTTATATATTGAAATAATTTCTTTTATTTTTTTTGTCATTTTATCTTTGCCTGATGAAATTATTTTTCTCGGATCATATACTTCAGGATTACTATTTATATATTCCCTTACACCTTTAGACCACTCTACTTGTAATAAAGTGTTTATATTAATTTTTGTTATTCCGCATTCTACTGCATGTTTGATATCTTCATCAGGTATTCCAGTTCCTCCATGTAAAACTAGTGGAAGTCCCGTTTTTTCACTTATTTCTTTTATTATATCATAATTTAAATTAGGTTTATTTTTGTATAATCCATGTACACTCCCTACCGCTGGTGCTAGAGCATCTATTCCTGTGCTAGTTGAAAAGATTAGACAATCATCTACACTAGCATATGTAGGTTTGGTTTCATTATTTAAAATTGCTCCAACTTCTCCTTCAACACTTACTTTATACTTTTGTGCATATTCAACCACTTTGCTTGTTACCGATATATTTTCATCTAATGATAATCTGGAGCCATCTATCATTACAGACGTAAATCCTGCATCAATTGCATCTTTACATGATTCATAACTTGAACCATGATCTAAATGTAGAACCACTGGTATTTTAATTTTTAAATCTATCATAAGTCCTACTACAACATTTACTACTGTGTTATATCCACCCATATATTTTACTGTGCTTTCACTTACACCTAAAATAATTGGATAATTTAGTTCATTGCATGTTTCTAATATATATTTTGTCCATTCTAAGTTATTAATGTTTAGTTGTAAGATTGCATCTTTTTTAACTTTTGCTTCATTTAATAAGTCTATCATATTAACTAGCATTTTATCACCTATAAACATATTATCACATATTATTATTCAAAGCAAAATAAAAAGACTCTATATTTACATATAAAGTCTTATAGTATATTATTTTCTTTTTGTGTATGCTTTACCTTTTTCTTCTTTTCTACCAGCCATTAATGATAAGATTGTTGCACCGCTTAGTGCTAATGTTCCTACTATTGGTGCCATACTTTTTCCTGTTGGTGGATTTACTTCATAATCTTCTGGCATTGGTTCTGGTTTATCTTCTTTTGGTGGCTCTGGTATATCGTAACAATGATCATAGAAGCCTAAGTCTGTTTCTATTGCTATTACATATGTATCTTTCTTTTCTTCTCTCATTCTTTTTGATTCTACTATTATTTCATCTAGTTCAGTATACATATCTTCATCATATTTCTGACTTTGTAATATTGAATATATTGATGTATTTCCTTTTTTTATTAATTGTCCACATACATCTTCACATACATTTGCAAATTGCATTGCTTCTGGATATGTCATTAAGTCTGCAGTTCCGTCTAGTAATAATGTATCACATAATCCTGCCGCAATTGCTAAATTCTTTGTTTTTTCTTCTTTATTACTATTTTTTACTTTATCACATGCTTCTTGTAATTCTAGTGGAAGTAAACTTTCTCCTGCTTTCTCTATTGCTTGTTCTGCTTCTATTACTAATCTATCTGCCTCTTCTTGTGTTATTTCTGCAGTAATTTTATTTCCTGTTATCATTGCATTTACTACATCTTGAGCTGTTACTTCTTGTTTTTCCGCTTTTGCTGCCATATTTCCTGTTATTAATACTATTCCTGCTGCTACTACTGATGTTAGCGTTTTCTTTATATTTCTTAAATTTATTGTTAAATTTTTCATTTTATTTTCCCCCTTTTTATTCTATTATTTTATTAATAATTTTCCTGATTCATATAAATCTTCTAAGTCTGTTGCTATCCATTGTAGATCTTCTCTTTCTTGTTGTACCTGTGGTTTATTATTTTCTACTATTTTATCTAATGCTTCTTTTTGACTTATATTCATTCTATTTGCTACTATTAAATCTTCTCTTGCTTCATCTACTGATGATTCTATTCCTTTTTGAAATTCTTCAAATTTATCAATATGCTTTTCTTGCATTCCTGATATTAATGCTCCTGATATATTTGTGAATGCTACAAGTTTTTCTGTTGGTGTTAATTTTTCATATTCTTTACTATTTACTAGTTTCATTACCTCTTTATACATTTTTTCATATGCTTTTCTTGCATTTTCTTCATGAGTCTTTTGCTTTTTCTCAAGTTTGCTATTATATATTTCTGTAAACTTTTTATTATATATTTCTGCATATTTTTCTTGATATTCATTATCATTTTGTATATTTAATTTATCAAGTTCAATCATTGTTTCGTCTGATATTTGTTGATATTCTTCTGATGTTAAATCTTCTATCATTATTGGTGTTTGATTTAATTCGTATCTATAGTCTTCTGATATTTGAATTAACTTTTCTTGAAATTCTCTACATGATTCTGGCATTACTTCTGATGATATATAAAATCCATCTTCTATTCTTGGTATATATCCCATGTATCCTGCACTAAATGTTGCACAGTTTACACTTCCTATGCTTGATAATAATGAGTTTACTTGTGCATTTTTACTTGCTGTGATTTCTCCCAATCCATCATGTTCGATATAATCCGAATGAATTTCTCTTACTGCATTTTCTATTAATTCATCATTTGCAGTTATTCCTGCATATTCTAAGTCATATTTTAATTGTTCTTTTTTATCTTTAAAATCTTCGATTTTTATTGGCTCTACTTTTATTACTGGTTCTTTTTCCTCTTTTATCTTTGTTGTAGTTGTTGTTTGTGGTTTTGTCTCTATCTTTGTAGTACTAACTGGTTTTGTTGCAACTGGTTTTTCTACTGGTGTTTTTTCTTGTGGTTCACTTGTTGTATTACTAGCTGGTTTTGTTACAACTATTTCAGTTGGTTCAGTAGCAACTGAGTTTGGTGTTGTATTTACTGTTGTTGATGGTGTTGCTTCTGCCGGTTTTTCTACTGGTTCTTTTATTTCTGTTGTTGTTGTAATTGTTGTTTGTGGTGTAGGTGCACTTGTTGATGGTGTTGATACTGTTATTCCTTCTTTTTCTATATCTTTTGTTTCTTCTTCCATACTTTCATCTGTTATTGATGTTGAATTATCTTCTATTGATGAATTACTATTTTTACCAATAGAATAACTAATTATTCCTATAGATATTGCTCCTATTATACATGATGCAGTGACTATAGTTTTTTTATTTTTATCAATAAAGTTTAGTCCACCTTTTATTACTTTTCCAATTTTTTCTCTAACTAAAGTAAATTTAGACCCTTTTGCCAAATTTTCTGCCATTTCTTGTTCTTGTATTCTTCTTATTTCTTCATTTGCTCTTTCAATATCTTCTTCATGTAATACTCTTTTTGTTGCAGCTGATATTTCATCTGCAATTGCTTTTTTATCTTGTTCTGCTATAACTGGTGGTACAATTACACCAATTTTCATTTCTTCATCAGTTCTTAATACTTCATTTTCCATTTTATTTTCCCCCTTTTAATCAAAGTAAACTATTAAATAATTTACTAACAATTTAATAACTTTTTAATGTTATTTTTAATTGTTATGATATAATAACATATTTTTATATATTTGTCAACATTTTTCTATTGCTACTATTATTATATTTTTATTAAACTTTTATTATACATAATCAAAAAAAATCAGAAATTTAGATTTTTATCTGATTCTCTTAATTGCTTCATTGCCTTCATCAATCTTTCTTGATAATTCTATTATGAAAAACATTGCTACATCTTCATTCATTATTCTATTTTCATTGTACTCATTAACTTTTGCATATATTTCTTTTAAATCTTTAACTTCACTTTTAGTGATAGTACTTGCCAATTCTTTTGCCTTTTTAAGAAATTATTCCTTTTGTAGTTCTACATTTATACCATCTAAAGCACTTTTCATTAGTATATTATATTCATTTGATAAAGTCATAATTGATTTTAAAAAATCTTCTTTATCTTTAGGTTCAAGTTTCTTCCCTGAAGGAAATATATCTTTAAAATTTCTCATAAAATTTTTCCCCTTTTAATCTTTTACATTATTGAATATATTATCTTCTTTTTGTGTATGCTTTACCTTTTCTTCTACTCGCCATTAATGATAAGATTGCTGCACCGCTTAGTGCTAATGTTCCTACTATTGGTGCCATACTTTTTCCTGTTGGTGGATTTACTTCATAATCTTCTGGCATTGGTTCTGGTTTATCTTCTTTTGGTGGCTCTGGTATATCGTAACAATGATCATAGAAGCCTAAGTCTGTTTCTATTGCTATTACATATGTATCTTTCTTTTCTTCTCTCATTCTTTTTGATTCTACTATTATTTCATCTAAGAAAGTTTCTTGATCTTCTCCATATCTTTCACTTTTTATTACTGAATATATTGATGTGTTTCCTTTTTTTATTAATTGTCCACATACATCTTCGCATACATTTGCAAATTGCATTGCTTCTGGATATGTCATTAATGTTGATGTTCCATCTTCTAATAAAATATCACACATCATTGCTGTATATACTAAAGCATCTGATTTTTCTTCACCTTTTAAATTTTTTGTGCTTTCATATAATTCTTTTAACTCTACTGGCAATAAACTTGCACCTTCTTGCAATACTTCTTCTTCTGCTTCTTTTATTAATTTGTCTGCCTCTTCTTGTGTTATTTCTGCAGTTATTTTATTTCCTGTTTTCATTGCATTTACTACATCTTCCGCTGTTACTTCTTGTTTTTCTGCTTTTGCTGTCATATTTCCTGTTATTAATACTATTCCTGCTGCTACTACTGATGTTAGTGTTTTCCTTATATTTCTTAAATTTATTTTTAAGTTTTTCATTTTATTTTCCCCCTTTTTATTCTATTATTTTATTAATACTTTTCCCTCTTCTTTTAATTCTTTTATTCTCTCTAATAAGTCTTGTAAATCTTCTCTTTCTTGTTTTACTTGTGGTTTATTATTTTCTACTATTTTATCTAATGCTTCTTTTTGACTTATATTCATTCTATTTGCTACTATTAAATCTTCTCTTGCTTCATCTACTGATGATTCTATTCCTTTTTGAAATTCTTCAAATTTATCAATATGCTTTTCTTGCATTCCTGATATTAATGCTCCTGATATATTTGTGAATGCTACAAGTTTTTCTGTTGGTGTTAATTTTTCATATTCTTTACTATTTACTAGTTTCATTACTTCTTTATACATTTTTTCATATGCTTTTCTTGCATTTTCTTCATGAATTTTTTGTTTTTCATTTGTTTTTTTGCTTAGTATTGCTTCTTTTTTTTCATCATATAATTGATTATATCTTTCACTATATTTTTCCTTATCTATTTCAGGCATATATTCTAATGTAAGTTGGTATTCTATTTCATTTAGTATTTGTTGTTCTATTTCTGGTGTTAAACTTCCTGTTACTTTTGAGATTTTTTCTTCATATAGTTGACTTACTCTTTGATTATATTCAGTGTTATTATCGTTATTATATTCTCCTCCGAACTCTTTTGCAAGTTCATCCTCAACTTCTCTTTCTATTTGTTGTGCTTCTGCTGATGTTAAATCTTCTATCATTACTGGTGTTTGATTTAATTCATATCTATAATTTTCTGATACTTGAATTAACTTTTCTTGAAATTCTCTACATGATTCTGGCATTACTTCTGATGATATATAAAATCCATCTTCTATTCTTGGTATATATCCCATGTATCCTGCACTAAATGTTGCACAGTTTACACTTCCTATGCTTGATAATAATGAGTTTACTTGTGCATTTTTACTTGCTGTGATTTCTTCTAATCCATCATGTTCTATACAATCTGAATGGATTTCTCTTACTGCATTTTCTATTAATTCATCACTTATAGGTGCACTTATATATCCTAAATCATTTAAATATTCTATATCATATCTTAGTAACTCGCATTTTTCATTAAAATCTTTTATTTTTATTGGTTCTACTTTTATTACTGGTTCTTTTTCCTCTTTTATCTTTGTTGCTGTTGTTGTTTGTGGTTTTGTCTCTATCTTTGTAGTACTAACTGATTTTGTCTCTTGTAGTGTTGCTGTTGTTGATGGTGTTACTTCTATTGGTTTTTCTACTGGTTCTTTTATTTCTGTTGTTGATGTAGTTGTTGTTTGTGGTGTAGGTGCACTTGTTGATGATATTTGTGTTTTTTCTGTTGTTGATGGTGTAGTTACTGTTATTCCTTCTTTTTCTATATTTTTTATATCTTCTTCCATACTTTCATCTGTTATTGATGGTGTACTAGTTTCTATTTCTTTATCTTTATTCGAATTTGAACAAGCAGTACTCATGGCAATACTTATACCTACTATACCAATTGATATACCTCTTACTAGTTTTTTCTTATGTACATTTATAATACTTTCACTTATTTTTTTGATTTTTGTACCAATTTGTTCCATAACTAATACAAATTTAGATTTCTCTTTATTTTGCATTTCTTGCAATTTTTGTTGCATCTCTTTTTCTTTTCTTCTCTCATCTAATAATAATTCTTGTAAATCTTTTTTCATAAAATTTTCCCCCTTTTAAAAATAAATTATTAAAAATTTACCAATAATTTAATTGTTACGATATAATAACATAATTCATATTTATTGTCAATACTAAAATATTTTACTTATAAGATTTGAAAAAAATGATTCGTATTTTACTTCTTCATCTTCTTCTGCTTCTATTATACATAGTGGTGGAAATAATACACACCACCAATTTTTACCCTTTCCTTCTCCTAATGTTATTAACAATGATTCATATTCTCCCTCTTCATATACTTTTCCATTATATTCTTTTTCGGGGAAATAATTATATCCATAATTTATTTTATATCCTAGTTTATAGTTTTCTTTTTCTAGTGTTTCTTCAATTAAATTATCTAGTTTTGTAAAATTATTTGCTATTATCTGTCTTGTTTCCATTATATTTTTTGCATCTTTTAGTAATAGTGATAATTCTTTTTGAATTTGATTTTTTACTTTTATTTTTATATCTTGATCATATTCTGAGTCACTATTTGCTACTACTCTTAATCTTATTGCTTCTTCTGGTATTGTATTATTTGTTTCTTGACCTTTTACTATATTTATTGTAATAAAGCATATTGCTATTCCTAAAATTATCTTTTTAATCATTTAAAAACACGCTCCTTACTAACTTATGAACGTGTATTTTAAATTTTATTCATTTTTTATAAAAATAAATCTATTTCTTTCATATATATCTTTTTTTATTATTACATTACAGTTATCTAAATATTTTATTGCTAATTCTTTTATATCTTCTGCTTGTGTTTCTCCTATTTCAAATGCAATTAAATATTTGTCTTTTAAATGTTTTTTTGCATCTTTTAATATTTTTGTGTATATATCTAGTCCATCTATCCCTGCATAAAGTGCAATAGATGGCTCATTATCTTTTACTAATTTATCTATATCTTCTGTTTCTTTTATGTAAGGGGGGTTACTTATTATTACATTATATCTGTCATTTATATTTTCAAATACATCACTATTTTTAAAGTTTATATTAACATTATTAAATGTTGCATTTTCTTTTGCAACTTCTAGTGCTTTATCTGATATATCTATTGCTGTTATATTAGTATTTTCTAATTCTTTTTTTAAAGTTATTGCTATACATCCACTACCTGTACCTATATCTAATATATCTAATGTTTCTTTTTTTCCTTTTAATAATTCAAGTGTATAACTTATTAATTCTTCTGTTTCAAATCTTGGAATTAATACATTTTTATTAACATTAAATGTATATCCATAAAAGTCAACATTACCTACTATATACTGTACTGGTTCTCCACTTTCTAATCTTTTTATTGCATCTTCTATATTTCCTGGGTAATATTTTTTTAAATATTCTATATCTGTCATTTCTTCACCTTATACAAAAAAAGAGATAAACTCTATTTTCCTTCTAATTTTCTTTTTTGATCTTCATTTATAAGTGCTTCTATTATTTCACTTAATTTTCCTTCCATTACTCTATCAAGATTCATACTAGTAAAATTTATTCTGTGGTCAGTAATTCTATTTTGTGGATAATTATATGTTCTTATTTTTTCGGATCTATCCCCAGTTCCTATTTTATTTTTTCTTTCATTTCCTGCTTTTTGTTCTTCTTCGTGTAAATAGTGTTCATATACTCTTGTTTTTAATAATTTTATTGCTTTTTCTCTATTTTTTATTTGACTTCTTTCTGTTTGAGAGTAAACCATTATTCCAGTTGGAATGTGTGTCATACGTACTGCTGAGTCTGTTGTATTTACTGATTGTCCACCTGCACCACTACTTCTACATACTTCTACTTTAATATCTGATTCGCTTATTTCTATATCAAACTCTTCTGCTTCTGGCATAGCAAGTACTGTTGCAGTTGAAGTATGAACTCTACCTTGTGTTTCAGTTGCTGGTACTCTTTGTACTCTGTGGCTTCCACTTTCATACTTTAGTTTTGAATAAGCACCTTTTCCTTTAACCATAAATTCTATTTGGGAGAAACCTCCTGCACTACCTTCAGTTGCATCTATTACTTCAATTTTGAAACCTTCTGATTCAGCATATTTAGAATACATTTTAAATAAATCTCCAGCAAATATATTTGCTTCATCTCCACCTGCTGCTCCTCTTATTTCAACTACTACGTTTTTAGAGTCATTAGGATCCTTTGGCATTAATAGTTTTTCTAGTTCTTGTGTTATTAATAATTTTTTTTGCTCTAAAGATTCTATTTCTTCTTTTGCAAATTCTTCCATTTCTTTGTCTTTTAACATTTCATGTGCTTCATCTAAATCGGATAGTATTTTTTCATATTCTTTATATTTTATTACTATCTCTTCTAAATCTGCTTTTTCTTTATTTAGTTTCATCAATGTTTTAATATCAGAAAGATTTTCTTCTTTCATTAATTCTTCATTTATTTCTTCATATCTTTTTTTTGTTAGTTCTAATCTTTCTATCATGGATGTTCTCCTTTCTGTTTTAGTTACTATTCTTCTAGTTCATCTTCATCTACTATTACTAATTCACCTAGATCATCAGAATCATCTAAATTATCTTCATCTTCAGTTTTATCTATGTCATCCTCATCTGATTCATCTAATTGTTGTTCAAGTTGTTCTTCTTCAACTTCTTCTTCCTCTTCTATTACTACTTTTACTGCGTGTTTTTTTCTTAAGTCAAAATTCCCATTTTCTAATAAAAGAAATCTTTTATCTGTATTAAGTGATGAAAAGAAATCACCAATTTTATCTTCATTTACTTCAACTGATAAGATTTTGCATACTTCTTTATACAATTCTAGTGTATTCATGCCACCATTTTTTTCTTCTAATATGTGATATGCTATATCAATATGTGATAATAAATTTAATTCTTCTTTTGTAAACTTTTTCATAAAATCTACTCTCCTTACATTTTTTCTCTTGCTTCTATTCCAAGCAACATTAATGCTTTACTAATAATAATTCTTGTAGCATTTATTATTGCTAGTTTTTCTTTTGATAATTCATAATCATCTGTTATTACTTTGTCACTAGCATAATAACTGTGGAATATACTTGATAATTCATATATGTAATTTGTTAATATATGTGGGCTTCTTTTTGCTGCTGAGGATTCAATTACATTTTCATATTCATATAATTTGGATAATAATTCATTACAACTATCTACACTTATTTTATTAAATTCTGTACTTATTGTTAATTGTTTTTTTTCTGCTTCTTTTAGTATTGAACAACATCTAGCATGTGCATATTCTACATAGTATACAGGATTTTCGTTACTATTCTTTTTAGCAAGTTCTAAGTCAAAATCCATTTGTGTATCTAAACTTCTCATTACAAAGAAGTATCTAACTGCACTTTTTCCTACTTCTTCTATTAGTTCTTCAATTGTTATTGCATTTCCTGTTCTTTTACTAAATTTAACTATTTCTTCACCTCGTACAAATCTTACCATTTGTACTATTTCGGTTTCTATATTTTCTTTATCTTTTCCTAGCATTTGTACAGCGGCTTTTAATCTTGGTACATATCCATGATGATCTGCACCTAAAATGTCTATTAGTTTATCGTATCCTCTTTCTATTTTATCAAGATGATAGGCAATATCTGGTGTGAAATATGTATATGTTCCATCACTTTTTACTAACACTCTGTCTTTATCATCACCATATTCTTGTGTTTTAAGCCATAAAGCATCATCTTGTTCATAAGTATAGCCCTTTTCTTTTAACGATTCAAGTGCTTTTTCAACCATGCCATTTTTTCTTAGAGTTTTTTCACTTGTCCATATATCAAATGATACATTTAAGGTCTCTAGAACTTCTTTTATTTTGGATAGTAATTTTTCTATTCCTAAATTACAAAAATACTCTATATCTTTATCTAATAATTCATTACTGTATTCACTATATAATTCTTCTGCTATATCTATTATTTCTTTCCCATGATAACAATCATCTGTAAGGTTACAATCTAGTCCACATTTTTCTTTATATCTTTCTTTAATTGAAATTCCTAAATTATTAATCTGATTTCCACCATCATTTACATAGTATTCTCTAGTTACATCATAACCACTTGCTGATAATATTCTACATAAAGAATCTCCAAAACATGCACCTCTTGCATGTCCTACATGCAGATTTCCCGTTGGATTTGCACTTACATATTCGACATTAACCTTTATATTTTTTTTAGGTAATATTCCATATTTATCATCTTCATTTATTCTTTTTATATTATCTAGTAAATATTTTTTATTTAGAAAGAAATTTATGAATCCAGGTTTTTCTACTTTTACTTCTTCTATGTATTCTTCATTAATTAAATCTGCTATTGAATGTGCTATTTCAATTGGATTTTTATGTAAATTTTTTGCAAGTCGCATTGCTATATTTGTACTATAATCTCCATTTAATTTATTATTTGGTTTTTCTATAATTATTTCATCAGGTATTTCTATATCCATTTTAGTTAACGAGGTTTTTATTATATCTTCTAATTTTTTATTCATACTATTTCCTCCCATTTAAGATAATAACAGTAATTAAATTCATCATTATCTATTTTTTGAATATATTCTATTTTTATATAAGAGTCACTTATCTCTATATTATTTGTTACTATTATAATATCTATAGATAGATTATATTCTTTTAATGTATATTTACTCTTTGTTGGATTATTTTTATCAAATGTTAAAGTATAAATTACTTCATCATTTTCTCTTGTCATGCTTATAATTTCATTAATTAATACTATATTAATAAATGAATTATCACTATATTCAATTTTATTTTGTTCTTTTCTTCCTAAAAGATTATACACATTTTTTTCATTAGTATCAATATTTTCTATTATACTTTCTATTTTTATTTTAATATTTCTTCACCTTTTTCTCGTTGACATTATAACACACTTTTTATAAATTTAAACTTATATTTTATATTTTTTTATTCATACTATTATTAATTGGTGGTGAATATATGAAAAAACTTAAATTTTTCTTTAAATTAGCACTGTTTTTTTTAATATTTGGAATATTAGTTATAACAGGTTTATATATATATGCTAAGGTAACACCAAAGTTTAATATTAAAAATTCTAATAGTATTGTTCTATTAGATCGTAATGATGAAGTTTTTTTTGAAAGTAATGGTTCTTCTAGTTGGATAGCATTAAATGATATTTCTCCTTATTTAATTCAAGCAACTATAGCAACTGAAGATAAAAATTTCTATAAGCATTTTGGTTTTGACTTTCCAAGAATACTAAAGGCAATATATACTAATATTAAAACAAGATCTAAAAGTGTTGGTGCCTCTACTATAACTCAACAATATGCTAGAAATTTATATCTTTCTATGGAAAAAACATGGAGTAGAAAAATAGAAGAGGCATGGCTTTCTTTTAAAATGGAAATCGATTATGAAAAGGATGATATATTGGAAGGTTATTTAAATACAATTAATTATGGTCTTGGAAATTATGGTATTGAGAATGCTAGCCAGTTTTATTTTAATAAAAGTGCTAAAGATTTAGATTTAGCAGAGGCATCTATTTTAGCAGGTATTCCTAAATCTCCTTCAAATTATTCTCCTATTACTGATTTAATTGAATCTAAAAAACGTCAAAAAGTTATTTTAAGTATGATGGTTAAAAATAAATATATTTCGCAGGAAGAAGCAGATGAGGCATTTAATCAAGAACTTACATTTATAGGTAAAAAGGAAAAACTTAATTTATCTACACTTATGTATTACGAAGATGCGGTTCTTAAAGAATTAAATAGTATAAGTTCAATACCAAGTTCTCTTTTATCAACAGGTGGTATTAAAATATATACAAATTTTGATGTTGATGCTCAAACTATATTAGAGAACGCTATTGATAATAATATTGATTCTACTTCTAACTTGCAAGTATCAAGTGCTATGATAGAACCAAATACGGGAAAGGTTATTGCTCTTGTTGGTGGAAAAGATTATAGTGTTTCACAGTTTAATCGCGCTACTCAATCTAAAAGACAGATTGGTTCTACTATGAAGCCATTTCTTTATTATGCCGCTTTAGAAAATGGATTTACCCCTTCTTCTGTTTTTAAGTCTGAAGAAACTGTTTTTACATTTAGCGATAATTCTACTTATGCACCTAAAAACTATGCCGAAAAGTATGGAAATAAAGATATTTCTTTAGCAGCTGCTCTTGCTTATTCAGATAATATATATGCAGTTAAGACACATCTTTTTTTAGGTGAGGAAACTCTTGTTGATATTGCAAATAGGGTTGGTATAAAAACCTCATTAGAGGCAATTCCTTCTCTTCCTTTAGGGACCATTGAAATTAATTTACTTGATTTACTTGGTGGATATAATACTTTGGCAAATGATGGTGTTAAAGTGGATAATTATTTTATTAGGAAAATTGAGGATAGTAATGGAAATGTATTATATGAGCATAAAGATTCTAGCGATACAGTACTTAATAAAAGTTTAGTTTTTATTTTAAATGAATTATTAACAGGAAGTTATGATGTAAATTTAATAGATTATATTTCTCCTACTTGTATATCTCTTGCTTCTTCTTTAACAAATAAATATTCTTTAAAGAGTGGTTCAACTGATACAGATGTATGGGCAGTTGGGTATAATAAAAATATTTTAGTTGGTGTATGGACTGGTTATGATAACAATAATTATATACCAAATGAGGAAAGAAGTATTTCTAAAAATATTTGGGGTCAAGTTGTTGAAAATTATTTATCTGACAAAGAAGTAGAGTGGTATGAAATGCCAAGTAATGTAGTAGGTGTTTTTGTAAATCCTATTACAGGAAATATTGCTACTAATGATGATAAAAATAGAAAAATTCTGTACTATTTAAAAGGTACAGAACCAGTTAACTAATTAATTGTAACGTTTGCTGATGCAGAATATGTTCTATTATTAACTATCAATGTATATATTATTTGATGTGTTCCTGGCATATTTTTCATGTTTTTACAATTTTCTTTAGTTGTATCTCCAGTTTTATTTATTTTACAAGTATATGTAATTGCACTCTTATAGTCTATTCCTGTTTCATCTGTTACTGTTACTTGTTCTAATAATTTATTGACAAAATAATTTTCTCTTGAAGATATTTCTATATCCGAAGCATTTATATATATATTTGGTTCTTTTATACCTTCTATATATTCGGAAATCATAGATTTACCTTCTTTTTTTATGTTAACATATGTATTTGTATTCCAAGGTTTTGATGTAAGTGGATCTAGTTGATTTCCATCAATAAGTGACTCTGTTACTAATGTTGAATAACTAATTCCTATATTTCCTGTTGAATTTAGGAAATTCATTACATCCTCATTTTGAGTTACATATAGTTCTGCTGCACTTTTTATTTCATTTATTATTGTTTCGTGTTCTCTTTTCTTTTTCTTATCTATACTGTTAAATATTGAAGGTACTGTTACTAATAATAATATTCCCATTATAACTAAAACTGCCATGATTTCTACTAACGTGAATCCTTTATTCTTCATATTAACACATCCTCTAGAATAATAATACTTTTTTTATTAACAAGTGTCAAGGCAAAAAAAATAAGCAAATGCTTATTTCTGTATTTTTATTACTACTTGATATGATTGTTCATAATCAAATTCTTCAAGATCTACTATAAATCCTTCTCTTTGAATATTATTAACAGTTTGTCTTATATCACTTATTATAGGTCTTATATCTCTTTTTGAAGTTTGTAATGGTTGATTTAAATTTGGATTAAACTCTGGCATTGGTGTTGTATTCATATTTGGGTTAAAATTAGATTGGTTATTAAATCCTTGATTAAACTCTGGCATTTCATTTTGAGTCTTTAATAAATTATCTATTTGACTCATTTTTTTCATTGATGAATCATCTATATCTTGGAAGTCTACATCCATATTTAATTCTTCTGTATTGTTATTTACTGGTCCATTATTTAGGTTTATAAAATTATTATTATCAATTACTGATGACATATTTTCCGCTAATGGTTGCTCTATAATAGGTGATACTGGCTCAGTTCGTGGTTGTTCTATAGGTGAATTAATAAAAGAAGTATTTTCTTTATTCATTTCTTTTCCTCCATCCTCACTTGCATCCGGATTTGTTTCTATTAATTCTTTAATTGCTGCATCTGCTTGTCTTACTGTCATTCTTTCACTTATAATTCTATTTAACATCTTTACTTGTAATTCTTCATTTTTTATTGATAGTAAACTTCTAGCATGTCTTTCTGATATTTTATTTGCAAGAAGGGCTTCTTGTGCATCTTCACTTAAATTTAATAATCTCATTTTATTGGATATTCCAGGTTGTGATTTTCCCAATCTCTTTGCCAAATCTTCTTGTGTTAAATATCCTCTATCAAGTAATTGTTGAAAAGATTTCGCTTCTTCTATAGCACTTAGTTGTTTTCTTTGAATATTTTCAACAAGTGCTACTTCTGCACTTTCATTGTCATCTAGATTCATTACTATTGCTGGTACTTTTTCTAAACCTGCTAGGGTTGATGCTTTATATCTTCTCTCGCCTGCTATTATTTCGTATTTATCACCTAAACGTCTTAATACTAGAGGTTGAATTACTCCATGTTCTTTTATAGAAGCGGTTAATTCTTTCATTGCATCTTCATCAAATGTTAATCTTGGTTGAAATCTATTAGGAATTATATCATCAAGTGATACTTCATATATTTCCTTTTCCATATTATTATTCATTTTGCAGACCTCCTAATTATTCTATTATTAGAATACATTATTTTTCAAAATTTTACAATGGATTTTTAGAAATTTGTTTAAATTCTCTTGGATAATGTTTAGGAGTTTTTTTTAATTTTATAAATTTTATTAATGTTCTTGGTTCATTTATCTTAGGTAATAATATATTTTTAGTACTATCTATTTTTGCATCTAATTTCTTTATTGCATTTAATGAGTTTTTTATTTCTTCTTCTGCATTAGTAGATTTCATTGCTATAAAATATCCATTTTCTTTAACAAGGGCAAAGCTTAATTCTAATAGTACATTTAATTTTGCTACTGCACGAGATGTTACTACATCATATTTTTCCCTTGTGTCTTTGGCATATACCTCTGCTCTTGAATTTATTATATCTAAGTTTTCTAAGTTTAATTGTTCTTTTACATCTTCTAGAAATTTAATTCTTTTAGTTAACGAATCGACTAATGTTATATGTATATTAGGAAATACTATTTTTATTACTATACCAGGAAATCCAGCACCTGTACCAATATCACATAATGTTTCTACTTTATTTAAATCTATTATTTTATTAATACTTAAACTGTCATAAAAATGTTTAATAAATACACTTTCTTTTTCTGTTATACTAGTTAAGTTTATTTTACTGTTCCAGTTGATTAATAAATTATAATAAGTCATTAACTGTTCATATTGTTTATCAGTTATCTCTATATTTATATCACTTAAATACTCATTAAAAATATTTTTTTCCATAGTACTCCTTTTTCAAATATACCATTAATATTGATATATCAGATGGATTTACTCCACTTATTCTTATTGCTTGTCCTATTGAAGTTGGTCTTACTTCGTTTAGTTTTTGTCTTGCTTCACTTGCTATATTTTTTATATTATTGTAATCAATATCTTCTGGAATGATTTTATTATCTAATTCTAACATTTTTTCTGCTTCTTTAGTTGCTTTTTTTATATAACCCTCATATTTACAATTTATTACTACTTGGTTTATTATTTCTAGGTCATAATTTTTATCTATCATATTTAATTTCAATATTTTATCATATGTAATCTCTGGCCTTCTTAGTAAATCATATAGAGTTATGCCATCTTTTAGTGGTGTTGTTCCTAAATTTTCTAATATATCATTACTTGATGGTGTTATTTTTATACTTTTTAATTTGTCTTCTAATTCCCTTATTTGATTTTCTTTATCTATAAGTTTATTATATTTTTGTTCATTTATAAGTCCTACTTCATGACCATATTTTCTCAATCTTAAATCTGCATTATCATTTCTTAATAGAAGTCTATATTCTGCACGAGATGTTAATAATCTATATGGATCCCTTATCCCCTTTGTTACTAAATCATCTATTAATACTCCTATATATGCCTCATTTCTTTTTAATATTAGTGGTTTTTTTCCTTCTAATTTTAAAGAAGCATTTATTCCTGCCATTAGACCTTGACATGCGGCTTCTTCATAACCACTTGTGCCATTTATTTGTCCTGCAGTGAAGAGATTTTCTAATATTTTATTTTCTAAAGAGAGTTTCATTTGTGTTGGATATATTGCATCATATTCTATCGCATAAGCATATTTTAATATTTTAGCATGTTCTAATCCAGGTAAACTGTGAACCATTTTTTCCTGTATATCATGTGGCATTGATGTTGAAAATCCTTGTATATATATATCATCATAATATCTACTTTCTGGTTCTAAAAATAGTTGATGTCTTTCTTTATCTTTAAATCTTACAACTTTATCTTCAATTGATGGGCAATATCTTGGACCTACTCCTGTTATATCATCTAATCCACCATACATACTAGATTTATTTAAATTTTCTCTTATTATTTTATGAGTTTCTTCTGTTGTATAAGTTAAATAGCATGATATTTGATCTTCTATTTTATATTTTGCTTCTTCATCATAACTAAATGTTAAAGTATTAGAATCTCCATTTTCTTCTTTTGCTTTAGAAAAATCAATACTATTTCTATCTATTCTTTGTGGTGTTCCTGTCTTTAATCTTATTATTTGTAATCCATAATTTTTTAAATTATCGCTTAAGTGATTACTTGGCTTTTCTCCATGTGGTCCTTGTCTTGTTCTTGTATCACCTACCATTATATCCGCCTTTAGATACGTTCCAGTAGTTAATATTACTATTTTACTTTCTATTTTCTCTCCATTATCTAATATTACTCCATTAACTTTAGAGTTATCCACAATTAAATTTTCTACCATTCCCTCTTTAATTGTTAAATTATCTTGGTTTTGTAATGTTTTCAACATTTCCTGTGGATAAGTTATTTTATCTGCTTGTGCTCTTAATGATTGCACTGCTGGTCCTTTTCCTACATTAAGCATTTTTATTTGTATTAAACTTTTATCTGCATTTATACCCATTTCTCCACCTAAAGCATCTATTTCTCTTACTACGATACCTTTTGCTGAGCCACCAATAGATGGATTACATGGCATATCTGCTATATTATTTATATTTCCTGTTATTAGTAGAGTTTTATGTCCCATTCTTGAACACGCTAAAGATGCTTCACATCCAGCATGACCTCCACCTACTATTATTACTTCATACATAGTTACACCTCTTTTGTCTTTTTTATTATACTATTGTTTAGTAAGTCATACAATAAAAATATTTTAATACATTATATATACTTAAATAAAAAAATTAAGATTTTTAGTTTCTTAATTTATATTATTCTTCTAATTTTTCTATTTCTTCTTTAGTAAGATTAGTGCATTTTATTATTATTGATATATCAATATTTTCCTTTAACATATTTCTTGCTATTTCCTTTTGTTCCTCTTTAGCACCTTGTTCAATTCCCT
>CAOKET010000016.1 GCA_948467605.1 uncultured Mycoplasmatota bacterium
TTTAAATTATTTAAATCTAAAATCTTTATGTTTAACATTATACATGGTATAATTTATTTATAGAAATTAGTGGTGATTTATTTATATGATAAATGCGATAAAAAAGGGAATAGTAGTTGGGTTAGGATTAATTTTACAATTATTAATAACTTTACTTATATATTTATTTTTAGGTGAACATGTATGGTTTATAAATATATTTTATTCATTTTTAAGATTGGCACTTTTATTTGGTTTAATTAAAAATAGTAAGCATTATTCTTATACATTACCATGGATTATTATATTATTGTTATTTCCACTAGTTGGTACACTTATATATATAATATTAGGTAGAAATAAAAATAATAGTAAAATATTAAAAAGTATAGTGTCAAGTGAAAAAGCAAGTAAAAAGTATTTAGTACAAGATAAAAGTATAAGAGAGGAGTTTAAAAGTAATAGTAGATTAAGATATATAAGTGATTTTATAGGTTATCCAGTGACTAAGAATAATGATGTTTCATATTATCCCTTAGGTGATGTAGCATTTAAAGTTATGTTAGAGGAGTTAGAAAAAGCAGATAAGTTTATTTTCTTTGAATATTTTATTGTAAAGTTAGGATTTATGTGGAATAAAATATTAGAAATATTAGAAAAAAAGGCAAAAATGGGCTTAGATGTAAGGATAATGTATGATGATTTTGGATGTATTTCAACTTTTAAGGATTCATATTGTAAAGAATTAGAAAAAAGAGGAATTAAGTGTGTTGTTTTTAATAAGTTAAATCCTATGTCTGGTGTTATATTAAATAACCGTGATCACAGAAAAATATTAGTTATTGATGGTAAAGTTGCTTTTACAGGTGGTATTAATATCGCAGATGAGTATATAAATATTGGTAGTCCATACGGACACTGGAAAGATAATGCGATTAAAGTGGAAGGGGATGCCGTTTGGAATTATACAGTTATGTTTTTAACTATGTGGAATGCCTTTAAAAATGAGGATAAGGATTATAAAAAGTTTAAATATAATTTTAGCAATAAAAAAACTTGTAATGGCTATGTTTCTTCATATGGTGAAACTCCACTAGATGATGAAGTGGTTGGGGAAGAAATTTACCTAAATATAATAAATCAAGCAAATGATTATATATATATATTTACACCATACCTAATCATAGATACAGATGTAATAAATGCTCTTAATCTGGCCGCTAAAAGAGGTGTTGATGTAAGAATTGTACTTCCTGGTATTCCAGATAAGAAATTAGTTTACATGCTATCAGAATCTTATATAGAACCACTTGTAAAATATAATGTTAAAGTTTACAAATATAAACCTGGCTTTGTACATTCAAAAGTATTTGTATCTGATGATCATATCGCAACAGTAGGGACTATAAATTTAGATTATAGAAGTTTATATTTACATTTTGAGTGTGGATTATATTTAGAAGATGTCTCTTGTATAAAAGATATCAAAGAGGATTTACTAGATACAATTAATAAAAGTAGTGAAGTTACTAAAAAAGAGGCCTCACCTAATCTTTTAAAAAGTATTTTTCAAGCAATTTTAAGATTGTTTGCTCCACTAATGTAAGGAGAGTTTATGGATAAAAAAAGATGTAAATGGTGTAATTTAAAAAATAAGTTATATATAGATTATCATGATAATGAATGGTGTAAATTAAACTTAGATGATAGTTATTTATTTGAAATGTTAATATTAGAATCTTTTCAAGCGGGATTATCTTGGGAATGTGTATTAAATAAAAGAGAGTATTTTAAAGAGGCATATGATAATTTTGATATAGATGAAATTTGTAAGTATGATGATAATAAAATAAAGAGTTTACTATTAAATGAGAAAATTATAAGAAATAAGTTAAAAATTAATGCTAGTGTTAATAATGCCAAAATATTTAAACAAATACAATATGAATATGGTTCATTTCATGATTATTTAAAACATTTTACTCACGATAAAATAATATATGAAATTGATAAAACTACAAATGAATTATCAGATAATATATCTAAAGATTTAATAAAAAGGGGAATGAAGTTTGTTGGGTCAACAATTATTTATTCATATCTTCAAGCAATAGGCATTATTTATTCACATGATGAGGGATGTTATTTGTATAAACATGAACTAAACTAACAGTAGAATTTATTTTATGTTTTTCTATAGTATAATTGAATGTTATATTGTGATAAAATTAATATAATTAGATTATTAAATATGAGGTGTATATATGAAAATAGTTAGGGCATCAAATGATGATATTAATATTATATTAGATATGAAGATGGAGATGTTTAAAGAAGTAGGTTCAATTTCCTTATTACAGGATAATGCTTATGAAAAAATAAAACAGGCATATTTGACATTATATAAAGAAGATAAATGTTGTCATTTTATTATATATGAAGAAAACAGAGTCGTTGCAATTGCAGGTGCAGTAATTAAAGAAGACATTCCATTTTGTTTCTTTAAAACTCCATATTATGGTTATGTTATGGATGTTTACTGTATACCTGAAAGAAGAAGAAATGGCTTTGCCACTTTAGCTACAAGAGAAGTGTTAAAATGGTTAGAAAAAAGGGGAGTTCATAGTATAAAACTAAAACCTTCAAATGAAGGCCGTATGATGTATGAAAAATTGGGATTTTCTAATTCAGGTGAGATGGAAAAATTTATTTAAAATAATATATAAACAGGTATATTTGTAATAAAATCACAAAAAAACTTTATTATTGTATAAAAATGCTATAGAATAACACAGTAAATCGTAAAATACTGCGTAAAAATCAATTAAAATATATGATATATCATAATAGATTGTGTAATGAGTTATATAACAAATAAAAAGTTTTTTCTTTTATGTGGTTTAGTTAGCTTTAAAAGTATAAAATATTAGTTGTATTATATATTATGTGAAAAGCTTTAAACTTTATAGAAAGGAGGAATTTATTTTGCTAAATGATAAGATTGGTATATTTGACTTCTTTGAAAATTATGGACATTATGTATGTAATATAGGTAAAATCATGGATGAATTAGGAATTTCAGTTTCCAAAATGTCAAAATTAACAGGACTTAATCACGATATTGTTAAAAAATATTATAAAGATCAAATTATTAGGGTAGATAAAGATGTATTATCTAAAATGTCATTTGTAATTATGACATATGGAAAGGATTCAAAAAATATTCTAGAATATATTCCACCAAAAAATAATAGTTTAAAAGGTAATTAAGAAATATATTGTAGCAAATCAAAAAAATGGTTTGCTTTTTTATATACTATGAAAGTTCTTTAAAAAAAATAAGAACAATGCGTTTGCAAACATATGTTTTATATTGTATAATTAACTCACTAAGAATAATAAGGATATGTAATAAAAATTTTATAATAATCAAGGAGGTTTTATATGAAAAATGAAATAATTATTTTTGAAAATCAAAGGGTAAGATTAGAAGTAAATATGAAGGATGAAACTGTATGGCTTACACAAGCGCAAATGGCTCAATTATTTGGAAAAGATAGAAAAACAATAACTAGGCATATTCAAAATATTTACAAAGATGAGGAATTAGAAGAAAATACAGTATGCTCACTTTTTGAGCATACTGCTAATGATGGAAAAAATTATAAAGTACAATGCTATAATCTAGATATGATTATTAGTGTTGGCTATCGTGTTAAATCACAAAATGGTATTATATTCCGTAAATGGGCGAATAAAATCTTAAAAGATTACATGATAAAAGGTTATGCTGTTAATCAAAGAAGATTAGAGTATTTAGAAAAAACAATTAAATTGATAGATATTGCAAGCAGAATAGATGAAAACTTAGAAAATAATGATGCTAAAGAAATACTAAAAGTAATAGGAAATTATTCTAAGGCATTAGATTTATTAGACGATTATGATCACAATACACTTAATAAACCTAAAGGAAGTAATAGCAAAAATAAAATCAAATATGAGGACTGTTTAGATGTAATTAATAAATTACGTTTTAATGAAGAAAGTGGTATTTTTGCAATTGAAAGAAATAAAGGATTAGAATCAATAATTAAAGATATTTATCAAACGTTTGATAATGTTGATGTATATCGAAGTACTGAAGAAAAAGCATCTAATTTTCTATATATGATTGTTAAAAATCATGTATTTATAGATGGTAATAAAAGAATCGCTGCAACACTATTCATCTATTTCTTAAATTTTTATAATATTTTATATAAAGAAGATATACAAGTTATTGATAATAATACTTTAACAGCATTAACATTGCTTATTGCTGAGTCTAATCCAAAAGAAAAAGAGGTTATAATTGATTTAGTTATGAATTTCTTAAGTTAAAAGATTATTTATAAGTATACTTAGTACTTTTTAAGAATATTTTTTTGCTAAAAATTTAAAAAAATACTATTACATCAAAAAATATTTTATGCTATAATGAATTGGCTTGAAAGTAGGAGGTAAAGTCGTGAAGGAATTAAATTTAGGTAAAGAAAAAATAAGTAAGTTGATTTTAGCATTCTCGCTTCCTTGTGTAATAAGTATGTTAATTAATTCAATTTATAATATTGTCGATCAAATATTTATTGGTAAAGGAGTAGGAACGCTTGGAAATGCATCAACAAATGTAATATTTCCATTAATAATAATATTTAATGCCACTGCTGGCTTAATTGGTAATGGGGCATCTGCTAATATGTCTTTAAAACTTGGAGAAGGTAAAAAGGAAGAGGCAAGTAAAAGTATTGCACAAGCCATTATATTAACATTAATCGCATCTATAATCTTATTTGCTATATCATATATATTCTTACCGCAACTTGTATATATGTTTGGATGTACTAAAAATGTTTACCAATATGCCATTGATTATGGAAGAATAATTATTATTGGTGCTCCATTTATGATAACATATTCTGCCTTATCAAATATCATAAGAGCAGATGGTTCACCAAAATACTCTATGATAATGCTAGTAATAGGAGCAATTATTAATATTATATTAGATCCAATATTTATATTTATCTTTGATATGGGTGTAAAGGGAGGTGCAATTGCAACTGTAATTGGACAAGTTGTTTCATTTGTTATCGCTTTACTTTATCTTAAAAGAATAAAGTCAGTTAAACTTACTAAAAATGATTTTAAACTTGATAAAAATATATTTAGAATATTATCTTTGGGATTATCTTCGTTTATTACCCAATGTACAATTTTAGTATTATTTGTGTTTATGAATAATATTATGACAAAGTATGGAGCAGAGACTAAATTTGGTGCTGATATACCACTATCTGTATATGGAGTAATATCTAAAATAAATAGTTTATTTATATCAACTGTACTTGGTGTTTCAATAGGAGCACAACCTATTATTGGATTTAATTATGGATCAGGAAATGAATTGCGTGTAAAAGAAACCTTAAAAAAGGTTTTACAAGTAAACTTTATTGTTGGAATAATATTTAATATTTTATTTGTTTTATTTCCTAAACAAATTGCAGGTGTATTTATTTCTAAAAATGATCCAAGTTACGAATTATTTATAGAGTTTGCTAATTTAATGTGTCATACATTCTTATTAGTATGTTCTCTAAATGCCCTAGAAATGACCACAAGTATTACTATACAATCATTAGGTAATGTTAAAAAATCAACTGCTGTATCATTCATTAGACAAATTTTACTTTTAATACCTATTTCTTTATTCTTATGTATAGTACTTGATAAAGGAATTTATGGGGTCTTATATGCTGGTGCTATTTCAGATATATTATGTTTTATTATAACAATATTTATATTTAGATCAGAGTATGTAAAACTAGGTAAGTTTGTAAAAACTAAAGATCAAGACAAATTGGAATTTTTAAATAATAATAAAAATATTAACTTTGATAAAGTTATAACTATTTCACGTGAATATGGTAGTGGTGGAAGATATGTTGCAAAATTACTTGCAGATATGCTAAATATTCCATGTTATGATGCTGAAATAATTGACCATACTGCTTTGGAATCTGGTTTTACAAAAGAATTTGTAGAACAATCAGATCAAATTAAGAAAAACTTTTATATACTTGATGATAAGATGTTTATTGCAGAGACAAAGGTTATTAAAAATCTAGCAAAAACTCCATGTGTTATAGTAGGAAGATGTGCTGATTATATATTAAAGGCAAATAAAAATGTTATTAATATATTCTTATATAGCGATGATGATTCAAAACAAAAACGTGCGATTAAGTATTATGGTCTAAATAAAAATAATGCTAAGAAGCAAATTAGTAAAATAAATAAAAATCGTGCAAAACATTATGAATATTATACAAATAGAAAATGGAAGGATTTAAGTAATTACGATATCATATTAAATGTGGATAAGTGTGGAGTAGAAGGTACAGCAAAAAATATTTTTAATATTTTAACTAAATAGTATTATATATTAACAGTAAACTATTATTGATTACTGTTTTTATGTTATAATAAATCAAAATTAGGAGGTAATCTATTGTGTTAGAAAATATGTCTTTAAGTGAATTATGGGATTTATTTCCTATTACTTTTGTTGATGGTGATGAAGTATTTGAAATACAATATTTAGAAGAAAAGAAAAACTTAGAATCATTATTAAAAAAATATATAAAAAGAATAAGTCATATTGGTAGTACATCTATTAAAAATATAATTACAAAACCAATTGTAGATATATTAATAGAAGTTACTGATGAAGAAAAAGAAATAGTTAAAAATATATTATTAAATAATAGTTATATACTTATGAATGAGGATTCAAATAAAACTTCTTTTAATAAGGGTTATACAATAAATGGCTATGATAGTAAAGTGTTTCATATTCATATAAAAAAATATAAAGATTGTGATGAACTTTATTTTAGGGACTACCTTAACGATAATATTGAAGTTGCAAAAGAGTATGAAAAGTTAAAATTATATTTGTATAATAAATATAATCCAAATAGAGATTTATATACAGAAGGAAAAACTGACTTTGTTATAAAAATAGTAAAATTAGCAAGAGAAAAATATAAAGATAGATATTAAATTTATATAACTCTAGTAATATTTCCTGTTAAAATTAACTTTTACATTATATTATTTTAGTGTGAGGTGAAAAAAATATATGAATCAAGTAAAAATAGGAGAGTTTATTGCAAAATGTAGAAAAGATAAGAAAATGACACAAGTAGAGTTAGGTGAAAAATTAGGAGTGACAGAAAAAGCTATTAGTAATTGGGAAAACGGAAGAAATATGCCAGATTTGTCATTATTTAAACCGTTATGTGATGAACTTAATATTACAATTAATGATTTAATGAGTGGAGAGAAGATTGATAAAGAAAAGTATCAAGAAAAATTTGAAGAAAATATAGTTAATACTATTGATTATTCTACAAAGAGATTAAGTAAATATAGTCAAATTATTTCTTTAATTTTTATTATATTTGGTTTGTTTATCTCTTTATCTGCTATTATGATTTTTCCTAGTGAAAGTAGTTGGGGATCTATTTACTCTGTATTTGGTATAATAATATTTATGATAGGCATGGCAAGAATTACTCATGTGATTAAATGGTATAAACGATTAATTTTACTTTTAATAATATCCTTTGGAGCAATAGGAATTTTATTATTTACTGACTATATGAATGTTAAGCTAAATGATGAAGCACCAATGTTTAGATTGAAAACAGCTACTACTGGTAATGTTATTTATTATGATACTTTATTTTATGATGTATATAGATGTAATTTTGATGAAGACAGTGAATATTGGGTTATTGAAAAAAATAATAACGTTACTATTAAAGAATTAATAAATTATTGTAAATGAGACAAATCAATTTAAAGATTTGCCTTTTTATGTTATAATTTTATTGAAAATATATTACAAAGAAAGGACTATTTTATGATTTATACTACTTATTATAAGTCACCAATAGGTAAAATCTTATTAGCAAGTAAAGATAACAAACTAATAGGACTTTGGATAGAAAATCAAAAATACTATTTGGGTAAAATAGATAGTGAAATATATGAAAAAGATGATGAACAAATTTTAGTAAAAACAAAAAAATGGTTAGATAGATATTTTGATGGAGAAATAGTAGAAATTAATGAACTTGAGTTAGATCTTATTGGAAGTAATTTTAGAAAACTAGTATGGCAAGTATTATGTGATATACCTTATGGGAGCGTTACTACTTATAAAAATATTGCTGATATAGTTTCTAGAAAACTAAATAGAAAAAGTATGTCATATCAAGCAATAGGCGGTGCAGTAGCACATAATCCTATATCAATTATTATTCCATGTCATAGAGTAGTAGGTGTATCAGGAAATTTAACTGGCTATGCTGGTGGTATTGATAAAAAGATTAAATTATTAGAAATAGAAAATGTAAATATGGAAAAATTATTTGTTTCAAATATAAAATAAAGATAGGAGTTAATAAAAATGGCAAGAGTTTTAAAAAATAAGGATTTAGTTAATACATCACTAGCAACTAGTTATGGTGGTTGGATGTATTGTAGTAATTGTGGTCAAAATATTGGTTATTTATGTTATTCAACCTATGATAAATTAAACTTAAAATATAAATGTAATTGTGGTAGTTGCGGAAGTGCGTTATTAGATTTTGATGATAGTAAAGTAGGTAAAGTATGTAATGATGAGTTAATTACTATTAAAAATAGATTTTGTTGTCCATGTGATAATGAACCATTAATTACTATATTAGATAAAAAGGTTATTAGTTATGAATTAGAAATAACTTGTAAATCTTGTAGTAACATATATATAATAATTAAAAGTAAATAATAAAATTAAATTTTAGAAGAAAAATAGTAGGCAATGTTACGATATTATGAAAATAGTTTTTATAATGTTAAATAGATGCATTTTAACTTAAAATATATTATTTAAACAGTAATGACTTTTATAGATTAAAATGTTAAAAGGGTATGTAGTTTGGAGGTTTTTTATGAAAACAATCGGAATTATTGGAGGAATGAGTTACGAATCATCTATTCACTATTATGAAAGAATTAATAATCAAGTAAATAAACTTGCTGGTGGTTTAACTTGTGCAAAGATGATTATTTATAATGTAAATTTTGAAGATATTAGAAAATTAATGTTATCTAATGAATGGGACAAAATTGGAATTGAACTTTCAACTATAGCAAGGGCATTAGAAAATGTAGGAGCAGACTATATTGTTATAGCAACTAATACAATGCATAAATTGGCAGATTATATTCAAAGTCAAATTAATATACCTTTGATTCATATTGCTGATTGTGTGGCAGATAAATGCAAGGAAAGTAATATTTTTAATGTAGGTCTTTTAGGAACAAAATATACAATGGTTGAAGATTTTTTGAAAAATAGATTAAGAGATAATGGATTAACTGTAACTACTCCTCAAAATGAGGAAGATATTAATGAAATTGATAGAATAATATTTGATGAGTTATGTAAAGGTGAAATTAAAGATAGTTCAAGAGAGTATTATATTAGTGTAATAAATAATATGATACAACAAAACAATATTAAAGGTGTAATATTGGGGTGTACAGAAATTGAAATGTTAGTGAATCAATCAGATTTAGATATACCAATTTTCGACACAACACAATCACATATTGATTCTATTGTGGATTATTCTCTAGAAAAAAAATTAATAAAAAAATAATTGAAAAATTATTACTAAACTATTAGTGGTAGGTGATAATGTTGGAAAAGTCTATGACATTTGATTATTTTGAAATAAATTATTCAGATAAAGATAAGGAATACATACAATTAGTTGTACAAGAGTTAAAAGATAAATATTTAGATATTATGAGTTTTTTTAATCTAGAAAAATTTGAAAGAAAGATATCAATTAAATTTTGGAGTAATTTAGATGAATATAGGAAATTTTTTGGTAAAAAATATAATAAAAAAATAAATGAATGGGAAACTGCTAGATCTACAAATAACTCTAATGAATGTAGAATTGATTTATTGTGTTTAGAACAAAGAAGAAAGTGTAAGGGTCATGATAAAGATACATTAAGAAATTTAATAAATGTATGTATACATGAGTTTGTACATACTTGTCACTTTGCATATAATGGAAATAGTCCATCTATGATATGGTTTTCTGAGGCATTAGCAACTTCTCTATCAAATCAATATGACTATTTATGTTTTGACTGTACTTTAGAAGATATTATAAATGGTAAAGCAAAATATATAAATTATTATACTATGGGTAGATACTTAATTGATAATTGTGATAAAGATTATATACTTAAACTTGCTAGAGATAAGAAATTATTAGAAAGTGATACTTATAATATATATAATGAAACTATAGATTATGTTAGTAAAATGCGTGTTAAATAATTATTAGTAAACATTTATAATTGATTGTAGTTATAAAATAAAGGTAGATGGTATAAATGCCAAGTTGGGCAATACACTTAAAAGTAGGAAAAGAGATAAACAAAAAGTTAAAAGCAAATAATGATGAATTTATGTTTGGTTCACTAGTTCCAGATACAGATTCTGATTGGAAATTAAGTAGGTTTAAGGCACATTATTACGGAAATCTAAAATTTCTAAAATGTCCTTGTGAAAATATGATAGATATTGACGAATTTTTAAAAGATTATAAAGAGAAATTAAACAATCCTTTAATTATTGGATATTATTGTCATATATTAACTGATAATTTTTATAATGAATATATTTATTATAATAAATGGATTAAAAATGAAAATAATGATGTTATTGGAATAAAAAAAATAGATGGAACTATTATTGATGTATCAGATGATTATACAAAAACATTAAAATATAAACATAAAGATTTAGAATTGTATGGAAAAAGAATATTTAATTGTGAAAAACTTTATATCCCTAAAGATATATCTAAAATTAACAATTCTATATGCTTATTAACTAATAATTTTATAAATTTAGGTGATGTAAAAAAAAGGATAGATTATCTCAATGATGGATTTGTTGAATTTAATAGAATTAATGACTTTGAGATGGAAAGAAAATACGAATTATTTACTAAAGAGGAACTAGATAAATTGTTAAATGATTGTATAAACTATATTATTAAAGAATTGAAGAAAGTGGGTATTATAAATGAATAATAAAGAAAAATATATTGATGATGCTAAAAAAAGATTTTCAGGTAAGGCATTAGAGTTGGTTTTAAAGCAAATTGAATTATTTTATAAGATGGAAGTTATTAATAAAAATTCATATGTTATTGGAGAAGATGTAAGATTATCAAAAGGGACATTTATACATGGGATATTTGGAGAATTAGAAAACTTTGATTTTATTGTAGAAAATGGTTTTATTTCTACTGATTTTACAGAAACTCCAAGACCAAATAAAATATGTAATAGTGTTGGTATGTGGAATATACAAGAAGATATTTTGTTAAAGGAATATATAAATTTATATAGTGGATTTACAATTACATATTCTATAGGAAGAGGACCAGGTTCAAAACACGTTAGCAAATTAGTTCCATATCATAAATTTGATGAAGTAACAGAAAAAATTAATGATACTGATGAAATATGGACTTATTGGGGAGATCAAACAAAAGAGGTAAGATTTATTCCAAGTTTAGTTTCTAATAAAAGACAAATTGCATTTATATTAAATATGGAATCTAAATATGCTAAAGAACTTGCATATGCAGATGTTTGGAATTTAAGTTTTGATGAAGAAACTTTAACTCCATTTTTAGATTATAGATATGTTAAAGAATTTTTAAGTCAAGATAGATTAAACAGAGATGCATCTACCACTGATAGAGAATCTGCAATTATATTTGGATTGCCATCTACACTAATTGAAGGAGTATTTGTTGGTAGAAAATTAGAAAATGATAAAACGGCAATTGAATATATAAAAACTAAATTACCAAATTGCTATATATGTAATCTAGATGGAAAAGTTATTATAGGAAATAAAAACTAATATCTCAAAATAGATATAATTAAGCAAATCATATTTTAGATTTGCCTTTTTTCTGTTATAATTTAATCGAGGTATGATTATGAAATTAGTAATAAAAAATTTAAAAAAGACATTTGATAAAAAACAAGTTTTAAATGATATTAACTTTGAATTTGAAAAGGGCAAAATTTATGGACTTCTAGGTAGGAATGGTGCGGGAAAAACAACACTGTTTAACTGTATAAATGAAGATTTACCATGTGATAGTGGAGAGTTTTTTATAAGGGATAATGTGGATAGGAAACTTGATGCAGAAGATATTGGATATGTATTATCTATACCAAATGTTCCAGAGTTTTTAACAGGAAGAGAGTTTTTAAAATTCTTTGTAGATATAAATAAGAGTAGAATTAAGAATTTAAAAAATATTGATGAATATTTTTGTCTCATGAAAATAGATGAATCTGATAGAGATAAACTTTTAAAAGATTATTCTCATGGTATGAAAAATAAAATGCAAATGTTAGTAAATATTATTTCAAGACCAAACATATTACTTTTAGATGAACCACTAACATCTTTTGATGTTGTTGTTGCTGAGGAAATGAAACAATTACTAAAAAGCATAAAGAAGGACCATATAATTATATTTTCAACTCATATTATGGAATTAGCACTTGATTTATGTGATGAAATAGTAATTTTAAATAAAGGTGTACTAGAAATAGTTGATAAGAAAAACTTAGATAATAAGCATTTTAAAGATAAAATAATTGAAGCATTAAAGGAGGAGTAACGTATGATAAATACATTTATTACTTCCTTTAAGTTAAAAAATACTTATAGAGTTAATAGTATTATTTATTCTATAAAAGGGATACCAATAATAAAAAAAATACTTCCAGATAGTTTATATGAAAATAGCGGATTAAAAGCACTTGCAACTGTAATAAGTATGTTATGGGAGTTAATAAGTACATTTTTAGGTAAATTTCTTTATATATCAGTAATGATATATGCAGTTTCAAACCTTTATGAAACTAATATAACTTATACATTCTTACATATGTTTACATTTTTAACACTAATAGGTGGTTTATTAAATACATATATGTTTAATCCAACAAAGGATAAATATTATGCTATTGTGATAATGAATATTAATGCTAGTAAATATGCTTTATCTAATTATTATTATTTTTTATTAAAGATTTTAATAGGTTTTATGCCATTTACTATTATATTTGGATTATTGGCTAAAGTTCCTATATGGTTATGTATTTTAATGCCCTTATTTGTTATATCAGTAAAATTAATAGTAACATGCAAAAATATTTATAGTTATAAAAAAACAGGTATTACTGTAAATGAAAATACACCAGTAAAATTAGAATGGCTACTTATTTTTATTCTTTTACTTATCTCATATATATTACCTATTATAGGTATTACTATTAATAAACTAATATTTGTTATTATATTTGCCATTACCTTAATTTTAGGTATTATAAGTTTTATTAAAATAAAATCATTTAATGATTATAAAAAAATGTATAAACAAATTTTAACTTCAAAAAATATGACAATACAAATTAAAAATAAAAATATACAAAAAGAGAATGTCACAAATAAAATCACTTATGATAGTGATTATACAAGTAAAAAGATAGGATTTGCTTATTTTCATGAGTTATTTGTAAAAAGACATAGTAAGATACTTACTAAAGCAGTTAGAAATCAATCGATAATAATATTGTCAATATTAATTGTGGTTATATTATTAACATTATTTATACCTGAAATAAGAGAAAAAACAAATAATCTTATGCTTACATTCCTACCTTATTTTACATTTATAATGTATTGTTTAAATAGGGGTACTACTCTTACTCAAGCAATGTTTATGAACTGTGATCATAGTATGTTAACGTATAGGGTATATAAAACACCGAAAGTTATTCTTGGAATGTTTAAAGAACGATTAAAGACATTAATTACTTTTAATTTATTACCTGCTTTTATAATTGGGGCAGGATTAACACTGTTATTATATATAACTGGTGGTACAGATAATATACTTAATTATTTTGTATTATTTACTTCTATTATTTCAATGAGTATATTCTTCTCAATCCATTATTTAGTTATGTATTATTTATTACAACCTTATAATGTAAATACAGAATTAAAAAATACTACTTATTCAATAGTACAAGGTATTACATATCTAGTTTGTTATTATTTTATGCAGTTAAGATTACCAACTGTTCCTTTTGGAATAGCAATAATTATATTTACTATTATTTATTCAAGCATATCATTAATGCTAGTATATAAACTAGCACCTAAAACTTTTAAAATTAGGTTGTGAACTGATAGTATATTTAATAATTTTAACTAAATTGATATTTTAGGTGTAAGTATAAATGAAATACTAGTAGGAGAAAGGATTCATTGTAAAGATATAGAGAAGAAAATATTATAAATTTTAGTAAATCATATTTTTGATGTTATAATATAAATAAATAATAATTATGGAGGGAATGTTTATATGAAAAAAGTATTAACTGAACAACCATTAGCGTATTGGGAAGAAAAATCTTACATGATGGTAATTCCTAAAGAGGAAGATGATAATATTTTTAAAAGTGGAATGGAAGGATTATTATCAAGTAAAGAATTTGAAGTTAAAGATACTAATTTTGGGGAAAGTGGTTCAATAAGTTTAAAAATTGTTTATAAAAATCAAGAATATGAGGTAGGTATTTATTCAGGAGGTATTTGTGTACCTGAGTATTATTTATATAGAAGTTTTTTATTTACTGAAGAAGAAAAAAATAGTATTTTGAATGCAAAAAAGGCCATAACTATTTTTATGAAGTTTGGAAGTAATGCTAAAGAATCTTATCACTTACAATTAAAACTTGCACTAACTTTAATTCCTAATTTAATAGGTGTAATGGATGAAAGTGCTGAAAAAATGTTGCCTGCTAGATGGGTTAGGATGGCTGCATTATCTAATGTATTACCAAGTGCTAATGACTTATTTAATGTACATGCTGTAAATGGTAAGGATAATAAAGTATGGCTACATACTCACGGATTATGTAGATGTGGTATTACAGAACTTGAAATATTAGAATCTGATAGAGAACATTATCAACAACATTACAATTTAATTATGACTTACGCTATGTTTTTAGTTGATAAAAACGGTGAATTTAATCCAGAAAAAGCAAGTGCATATATAGGACGTTTAATAAATGGATATCCAGTTGTAGTTACTTGTTTACCTTGGGTAGAAGGAATATTAGAATATAAAAAACTAAAAATGGGAAATGCTAAAGATAGAAAAAATGGTCATAATAGTAAAACTAGTATTATATTTTTATATACAAGTGAAGAAAATGAAAAAAATGGTGTTTTAAGTAAAGTATCAATTTATGATGAGTTATGGGGAGATAATCCATTATTCTTCTTTAGTAATGAAGAAACTAATAGGATGAAAAGTTTAGCAAAAGAAAGATTTTCATATGTTATAGAAGAATTTAAAAATAAGGACAATAAAATATTACTAAAGATTGGATTACCTTTAAAGGATAAGAAAAATTTTGAACATATATGGTTTGAATTACTAGAGATTAAAGGTGATAAATTTAAAGCAAGATTAACACAAGAACCATATGATATATCTGATATTCATACTGGCTATGAAGCATGGTATACGTTAAAAGATATAACAGATTGGATAATTTATACTAAAGAGTTTGCAGTTAATCCAAGTAATGCTTATCTTTTAGAAAAATAGAGTAGAAGTATTATGCTATAACATACGAGAAATAAGAGTTAGTTAAATATATTTTTATATGGAGGTTCTAAAAAGTGGAATATATAATAAAAATGGCAACAATAGAAAATATAGAAGAAATTTTAAATATATATCATTCTTTAATAGGAAAAGATGGATGTACTTGGGATTTGGATTATCCCAATGTTGATGATGTGAAAAATGATATAAGTAAGGAATCATTATATATAGTTTTAAATAACAAAGAAATAATTGCGGTTGCTGCTGCTGGTTATGATGATGAATTAAAAGAACTCAATTGTTATAGCAAGGATATAAAAGTACCATGTGATTTGGCAAGGATAGCTGTTAAAACAGAATATCAAAATAAAGGTATAGCAAAGTATTTAGTAAGTTATATAGAAAAGCAAGCAATTAAACGAGGATTTGATGGCATACATTTTTTAGTAAGTAAAACTAATCCACATGCAAAAGCAGTTTATGATAAATTGAACTATGTATGTTGTGGGGAATGTATTATGTATGATAAAAACTGGTATTGTTATGAAAAAAAATTGAAGGAACTTTAGATAATGAAACATAAAATGAAATTACTAGAAAAACCATTCAATAAAATGATAGATGGAAGTAAAGATATAGAATTTAGATTATACGATGATAAAAGAAAAAAAATTAAAATTGGGGATACCATTGAATTTTCTAAATTACCAGATTTAATAGAAAAACTAAATGTGGAAGTTATAGATTTATATCAATATAAAACGTTTAGAGAACTGTTATCATTTTTAGGATATAGTGGTTTGGATTTAGATAAAAAAATACAAGGCATATATTCTATTTATACTCCTGAACAAGAAAAAACTTATGGGGTTTTAGGTATAAAGATTAAAAAGTTAAAATGAAACATTAGTCGATATCTAAATATTTAAAAAAATTATATAAAAGAGTATACTTATTGTTATAAATTCTAAACTCTACTTATAAGGGGTGTTAATTTTTTTATTTTAAGTTTATGATATTTTATGAGGGGATGAAATTATGGATCAAAAACGTATAGGAAAGTTAATCGCCGAATGTCGTAAGGAAAAAAATTTAACACAATCCAAATTAGCAAGTATGTTAGGAGTAACAGATAAATCTGTTTCAAAGTGGGAAAATGGAAACTGTCTACCTGATGTATCATTATATAAACAAATATGTGAAATATTAGGAATAACACTAAATGAATTTTTTGCAGGAGAAAAACTAACAGATGAGAATTTTAAAAAGGTATCAGATGAAAATTTATATAATGCTTTAGAAAATAGTGCATTTACATTAAAAGATAGACAAGATTATTTTAAGAAAAAATGGCAAAAGGAGCATTTATTTGAACTTATAATTATCACTTTAATAATTGTATTTTTTATGATATATGGATTTATAAAGAATAATGGATTGCAATATATATTTATGGCATTTGGATTTATATGTGGTATGATAGAGAATAATAGAATGAGTGCTTATATTGAACAAAATGCTTATAGGAAAATATCTAATCAAGATTTTAATAAATCTATAAAGAAATTTTATGAAACAAAAGATGTATTAGAAAAATTTGATTCTAAAGAAGAAGCTGTATCATATCTTGTAAAAGAAACTAAATTATCTAAAAAAGAATGCTTAGATGCATATAATTTTATTATGAATTTAGATATAAAAAAAGATATATAATTTAAGAAAACATACTATTTATGTTTTTTTTTGAAACTTTTTTACTTATTTTTGGAACTATAATAGTGAAGGTGATAAAATGATTAATCAAATAAACCTTAATAAATTTGATGATATATATGATAAAACTTATAACGATGTATTAAAGTTTGTTATTTGTAAATGTTCTAATATTGAAGATGTAAATGACATAATACAAGAGACATATGTTGAAGTTTATAAGAAAATATTAAAAAATATAGATATTAATAATATTAATTCATTTGTAATAGGTATTGCTAAAAATAAAATTAAGAAGCATTATGGATTGCTATATAAATTTAAAACAATCTCTATATTTAGTGAAAAAGATGATTTAAGTGTTTTAGATAAAATCCCTGATGATACTAATATAGAAGAAATAATAATAAATACAACAGATATAGAGTCTATTTGGAACTATCTAAAACATAAGAAAATAGAAATTCAAAAAATATTTTACTTATACTACAATTTAGACATTACAATAAAAGAAATTTCAAAATATTTAGATTTAAGTGAATCATATGTTAAAACAAATTTATATAGAACTCTAAAAGAATTACAAGAGTTCTTAGGGAGGAGTTGTTAATATGTCAAATAAAGATGTATTTAAGAGTGTTTACTCTAAAAAAATAAATAAAGATAAAAATTATAATGAAATATTAAATAGAATTGAAGTAAAAGATAAAAAACATTATTTTAGATTTGCATTAATACCAATATGTTTAATTTTAGTTATATGTGGTATTGTAATGATTAATAATAGTAATTTTATTACTAAGGATAAAAAAACTAATATTAATGGTAATATAATTATTAATAATATAGAGGAGTTAGGTGCTTATAGAATAGATGCTGATATAGGGGAGATTGATAATACTTTAATTGATTATATAAATATAGAAGATTTAAAAATACCAAGTGATCTTGTTAATACAAGTTATAGTGCAATATATGGAAGAAGCAATATTGATATTAAGATTTATGATAAACTAATAAATTATCAATATGCATATAGTGATAATAAAATAAAAAGAAATATAGTTATTTCATTTTCAAAGGAAAATAAACCAGTAAGAGATTATTACTTTTCCGATGAAGGTTGTAAAACATCTACAATTAATGGAGTAAAATTAACCATATATAAATATCAAGAAGTATATATGTCAGAGTTTAAATATAATGATATTAACTTTGATATTGAAACAACTAATATAAAAGAAGAAGAATTTATATTATTATTACAATCTATTATTAAATAATTTTTATTGGCTATTCTATAATGAATAGTCATTTTTAGTGGTATAATTATTAAAAGAAAGGTTTTTAATTTTATGAGTGTGATAATTAGATACATTATTAATATGAGTCCATATATGATTATATCTATTCCAATATATATAATAGTTAGATTTATTATATTAAAATTTAGAAAAAATATTAATTGGTATCATGAAATTGGTTTGTTTATATTTTCAATATTTGTAATAGGTTTAACATCCCAAACTATTATTCCTAAAATAGAAATTACTAATAGTGGTATTAATGTTGTTACAAAAGGAGTTCATACTACAAACTTAATACCATTTAAAGTATTAATTGATACATATAATCAAGTATTTAATGGAAATATAAATGCACTTTTAATCAATTTTTTAGGCAATATTATTATGTTTATACCTATTGGATTTTTTATTAAATTATTATTTAAAATATCTGATAAGAGAACTATTTTTATTGGTTTTTGTTCCTCATTATTTATTGAAACAACTCAACTTTTTTTAAAAAGAGGAACTGATGTTGATGATTTAATGTTAAATACAATAGGGGTAATCTTAGGAGTATTATTATATAAACTTTTATGTAAGAAGTTTAATTCACTTACTAAATATAAGAATAATAATTAATTATAGTTAGGATTGATAATATGGAATTTATAAAAGCAAAATCTATTCTTTCAAAGGTAAAGTATGGTAGTACTTGGTATGGAATAGATTACAATATGAATCTTTATCGTGGATGTAATCACGGATGTATATATTGTGATAGTAGAAGTAACTGTTATCATATAGATAATTTTGATATAGTTAAAGCAAAGGAAAATTCACAAGTAATATTAGAAAATGAATTAATTAGAAAACGTGAAAAAGGTGTTATAGGTATAGGCGCTATGTCTGATACTTATAATAAATTTGAAGAAAAGTATGAAATTACAAGAACTGCCTTAAAACTAATATCAAAATATAATTTTGGAGTATCTATTGATACAAAAAGCGATTTAATATTAAGAGATTTAGATATATTAAAAGAAATAAATAAAAAAAATAATGTAATAGTAAAGTTTACTATCACAACACCTAATGATGATTTATCAAAAATAATCGAACCAAATGTATGTGTTTCCTCTAAAAGATTTTATACTATAAAAACTTTAAGTGATAATGGGATATTTGTTGGAATTATGATGAATCCAGTTTTACCATTTATTACAGATAACGAAGAAAATATAAAAAGGTTAGTATATCTTGCATATAAGAGTGGTGCTAAATTTATACATACATATATGGGAATGACATTAAGAGAAAATCAGAAAGATTATTATTTTTTGAAGTTAGATAAGTATTTTCCTAATTTAAAAGAAAAATATATTAAAACTTATGGTAATAGATATGAATGTACTTCTACTAAAGCAAAGTTATTATATAAAATATTTAAGGAAGAATGTAATAAATATGGAATACTTTATAATATGAATGATATAATTAAAGCATATAAAAAGCACATATTAAAAGATGTTCAAATGTCATTATTTTAAGAGGTGAATTTATGAAGGGAAAAATAATTGTACTTAGTTTATTACTAGTTATTATAGCAGGATGTAGTAAAGATATAGTTGATATAAAAGAAAGTACTTTAGAGGCGTGCTCAGATTATACAATAGAAGAGTTAGTTGATAATTATATGGAAGATGCTAAATGGGAAAAAACTAAAGGCGATAATGGATATTATATTTATAGTGCAAGTGGAAAAATATTGTATAATAATGAGTTAGTAGAGGCATCGATTGATTTTGCATCTAGTGGTAGTAAAATAATAGTTAAAGGTTTTAGAATAGATAAAACACTTGATAAAAAGTTAGTAATAGATAACTTAATTTCAAATATGTGTAAAGTTACAAAAGAAAAGCGTAAAGGTAGTAAAGAGAAAGATAATATTCCAAAAGAAATAAAGGAAAAAATATCTAACTTAGGAGAAAACTATACTGTCTTTGATTTACTTGTAAATAAGATTACATCATATGGTAATTCAATATTTCCAGGAAGTCATATAGATTTATATGAAATAGATAATGGTAATCCTAAACTAATATTAGAAAATGTAGAAGTAATCGCAACTAGAACTAAAACTAATAGTTATGACTTTAATGATGTGAAAACTGAAAAAGAATGGTATTTATTACTAGCAATACCAAAAGAAATGGAAGATAAACTTAAATATATAAAAATATATGTCGCACCAACTAATTCAGTAGATTATGGAGAATACTATGAGTAAGTATAAGGTTTTATGGGATTATATAAAACTTAAAAATTATAAAGTAAAAAAATATAATTAAAAGAAAAAACAATAGTTTTTATTAGGGAGGAATAACATGGATACAAAAAACTATATTTATGAGTGTTTAGATAAATTAAATAAACTTGGTATTAATTTTAATAATAAAAATAAAGATGAAATAACAAATAGTATTTTAAAAATGCCATCAGATATGCTTAGTGATATGGAAAATGATCAAATATTAGGATTAGTTTTAGATAATATAGGTTTTGTTAAATATAATGCTGATACAAATGAATATGAAATGACATCTAATCAAGTGTATTCTTTTGATATGGAAGTATTTGATGTTAGTACAATGTATAAAGTATTTTTAGATATTATTAACATTATTACAAATAATGAATTAAAAATTTCGGATATTATAGAGGATATTAGTAATATAGATTTTGAAAATAACTCAGGTATCCATATAATTAATTTTAAGTGTATGGATAAATATTATAAATATGAATCTCAAGTAAATTATGATTGGTTTGATGTAAATATAATTAATTTTATTAATGAAATCTTAGAAAATAATAATAGCGATAAATATTTATATGTTACAAGTGATAGATGGCAAAATTGTATAGTATTCTATAATACAGAAGAGTGGGCTAATGAATTTAATAATACATTTGATTTAAAAGTAGATAAGCCATAAGTATTTTTTAGTGGATTACTAATATATAGTTATTAATAATAGTATATGGAAGGAAATGTATACATGAAAATTATAGAACCCAAAGTATTAAATTGTACTAATTATGATTTTCTTAAATCATATGAAGAAAACTATTTCAATAATTCAATATATGAAAAAGTTGAGGTAAAGGATTCAAAAATTTCAGGTATTACTTTTGATAGTTGCATATTTAGAGAAATTGACTTTAGTAATATAGAACTAGATGACATAGATTTAATAGATGTAGTATTTGAAAATTGTGATTTATCAAATAAAAACTTTGATTATAAATTAATTAAAAGGGTTAAATTTAACAATTGTAGAATGGTAGGATGTTCCTTTGTTGGATCAAAACTGAATGATGTTGAATTTATTACATGTAAAGCAAATTATATTAATTTTAGTAATGTTAATATTAAAAGTATGATTGTAAGTGATACTGATTTTTCTCAAATGACATTTTATGAGACAGAGATAAAAAATATTGAATTTAATAGTGTAAATTTTTCTTCTTCTGAAATTTTAAAAACACCTTTAAAAGATATAGATTTTTCTACTTCTAATATACAGAATATTGGGATTGATTATGAATCTTTAAGAGGGATAATTATAGATAGATTTCAAGCACATGAATTAGTTAGAATGCTTGGAGTTAAATTTAAAGAATAATATTCAAACTATAATACTCCACACTTTGTTTGTATATTTTTTTGTTCTTCTTATATTATAATTGTTTTTAAGGAGGAGACTAGTGTTATGGATCAAATAAAGGTGGGTAAATTTATTTCTAAACTTAGAAAAGATAAGGATATGACTCAACAAGAACTTGCAGATAAACTAAGTGTAACTGATCGTGCGATATCAAATTGGGAAACAGGTAGGCGTATGCCAGATATTTCATTTTTTAAACCATTATGTGAAATATTTAATATATCAGTTAGTGAATTAATAAATGGTGAAGAAATACCAAAAGAAAACTTTGTATATAGTTCTAATGATATAGTAATAAATACTTTAAATATAAGTAAAAAAAATAAAATAAAAGCAATTATAGGAATAACATTTGCTATATGTCTATTAATAATTTTAATAATATTTTCATTTATCATTACATATAAAAGATCATATCCCAAGTTTGATATATATAGTTTATCTTTATATAATGTAGAAGATAATCCTAGTTTAAAACAAAAGTTTACATATAAACTTAATAATAAAACTCATAATGTTTATTATTATGGAATAGAAATTGCCGAACTATGTGATACAAAAAATAATTGTTATGAAATAGAAAAAACTATAAATAATAATCAAATAAATATAAAAGATATTAAGGACTTTTTGGAATCTCAATCTTCTCTTGAGAATAATCAAATATATATGTTATATGATGGAGGTACAACTATATATCAAAATAGTAGATATCAAGTAATAATGTGTAATACTATAAATGGTAATAGAGATGTTTATTTTGGGATAAATGGAATGTTAGAAGCATTTGATGGTGAGTATTGTGGTCATGATAAAAATAATGAAAAGAAATTTATTAGAACATATCATATTGTTAAGGCATATGAAGCAGATGATGAATTTTTATATGTAACTTTAAAACAAAATAATGATATGAGTGCAACAGTTAAAATTAATAAAACTAATAATATAGTTGTTGGTAAGACTTATGAATTTTCATTTTATGCTTTTGATGAGTTTAAAGATACGATAGAAAATGTATTTAATTATTCAACACTTTTAGGTTTAAAAGAAACTGATAAAATAGATAGTGAGCAAATTAATCAGCCAATTTATGTTAATGAAAAATATGAAACAAGTGAATTAGATAAAATTGAGATGACTATTGAGGATGGCTCTTTAACTAATACTAGTGCAACAGTTATAATAAAGGATTTAAGTGGATATAATACTATTTATGGATCATCTTTTAAAATAGAAAAGTATGAGGATGGAATATGGAAAGAACCAGAAAAAACTGGTGAAAACTATTGCTTTAATTCTATGGCATATCATGTAGATATAAATAATATATTAAGAATGGAACATAATTGGAGTCATATGTATAAACCATTAAAATCTGGTAAATATAGATTAATTAAAGATATAATTACTACTCAAAACACATATATTTCTGTTGAATTTATTATTGAGTAGCATAAGCAAGTAAAATATTTATTTGCTTTTTTTAACTTTTATAATATAATTAAAACAGTAAATAATAATTGAAGAGGTATACTATGAATAAAGAAATATTATTATCTAACATAGATAAAATTCATACAACTAAAATGGGTGTAGATAGAATTAAGAAAAATTTAAAAATAGATAATGTTGATGTATCCGATTATTTGTGTAAAAAAATATTAAGTGATAAGTGTAAAATAACAAAAAGGGGTAAGAATTATTATATAGAAATTGATAATATAATAATAACAATAAATTCATATAGTTATACAATTATTACAGCACATATCAAATAGAAAATATAAGAAACTAAAAAAATATATTATTTGTGAGGATAAATGTGAGATTAATACTATTGATTATTTATAGTATGTATAGTAGTATTAATTTAGAGGTGAAGTTATGGCTTTTGACTATAAGAAAGAATATAAAGAGTTTTACATGCCAAAAAATACTCCAAGTATAGTAGATGTTCCTAAGATGAATTATATTGCAGTAAGGGGTAAAGGAAATCCTAATGATGAAGGTTCAGAATATAAGATGTCAATTGTTTTGTTATATGCGATTGCTTTTACTATAAAAATGAGTTATAAAGGTACTCATAAAATTGATGGTTATTTTGAATATGTAGTACCACCATTAGAGGGTTTTTGGTGGCAGAATGCGAAAAATTATAGTATAGATTATAATAATAAAGAAGATTTTAATTTTATATCTTTAATTAGATTACCAGATTTTGTTACAAAGAAAGATTTTGATTGGGCTATTAAAGAAGCAACAACCAAGAAAAAAGAAGATTTTTCCAAAGTAGAATTTTTAACATATAATGAAGGAAAGTGTGTTCAATGTATGCATATTGGATCGTATGATGATGAAGTTAAAACAATTTCTCTAATGCATGAATATATGAAGGAAAATGGATACGAACTTGATATAACTAATGAAAGGTTTCACCACGAAATATATTTAAGTGATCCAAGAAGATGTAGTGTTAGTAATTTAAAGACAGTAATTAGACATCCTATTAAAATAAGAGGTGAAGAGTAAGATATGGCAACAACAAAAGAATATAGAGAATTTTTATTAGAACAGTTGGATTTATTAAATAATATAACTTGTAGACCTATGATGGGTGAATATTTACTTTATTATAATAATATATTGTTTGGTGGTATTTATAATGATAGATTACTTATAAAAATTGTAGATAGTAATAAAAAATATAATTTAGATAGTGTCATACCATATAAAAATGCCAAACCTATGTATTTGGTTAGTGATATAGATGATAAAGAACTTTTAAAAGAAATTATTATTGAAACTTGTAAATGTTTACCAGTAAAAAAGTAATTAGGAGTTAATATGAAAGATATAGAAAAAACAATTGGTAATATGTTAGATAAACAAAGTATTTGTTATATTAGTTCTATTGATTGTGATGGTTTTCCAAATACAAAAGCAATGTTAAAACCAAGAAAGAGAAATGGAATAAAAGAAATATATTTTTCAACAAATACATCATCACTTAAGGTACAAAATTATAAAAATAATAATAAAGCATGTGTATACTTATGTGATAAAAGATTTTATAGAGGAATAATGATAAAGGGTTATGTTGAAGTATTAGAAGATCAAGAATCTAAAGATATGATTTGGCAATTTGGAGATACTATGTATTATAAAAAAGGTAAAACAGACCCTGATTATTGTGTCTTAAAATTTACATCAATTAGTGCAAGATATTATAGTAATTTTAAATCAATTGATATAGAAATATAGCAATTGTTTTTTTTATAGAACTAAATCCATAATTTTCATAAATAATATAATATTGATGAGGTAGAAGGATATGAAATAAAACAAAAAAATAAGTAATAATAGCAATACTGTTTAATGTTTGATATAATAATAAATAAGGTGATATTTATGAAAAGGAAAACATTGATTATTATACTTGCTGTTGTACTTCCTATTGTTTTAATAGTAATAGGTGCTGGTATATTTATTGGTGGGGCGGTTATATTTAATTTAAGAGCAGAAAATAGATTAGAAAGTGAACCTCCTAAAGAAAAATATAAAACATACTCTAAGAGTTTTGGTAAATATAAAGTTCCATCTAATTGGGTCGAAAGTAAAAGCCATTCAACTGGTAATAAATTCTTTTATGTGTTAAATGGTCATGAAAATGATACTAGACCAAATAATATTTCAATTAATAAAGGGACAAATAAGTATAGTACAAATGAGCATGATAAATTTAGAAAATCTATACTGCAACAATTATCTATGCAAGTTGGCTCTCGCGATGATGTTACTATAAATGCTAGTGGATTAACAACTGATAATGGCTATATTGTATATAAATTTATTATCTATGAAAGTGATAATAACATAACAACAACACAGTATTATATAGTAGGAGACTATCAATATATTTTAGTACATGAGACAGTATTTGATGAATATTTGGATGATACTGATAATGTCGCTTGGAAAATAGTTAATACATTTACATGGAAATAATATGTTTCCTTTTTTAATGTCATTTTTATATTTGATATGATATAATTTTTATGGTGAATTATATGAGGAAGTATAAAATTACTTTAGTAATAATATTAAGTGTAATAATATTGTTAGGTATAATATTTGGCAGTATTGATTATAACAAAATAAAATCTGGTAAAAAACCAATATTTATGATTAGAATAACTGATGGATCTCAAGTTATACAGGAATATATTGGTCTTGGGTATAGAATGCAACGAAGTGTAGGAATTAAGGAAGAATTGTATCAGGATAATTATGTAAAGTTTGGATTGTGGTTTTATTTAAGAGAAGTTAAGGTGGATAAACCAAAGTTTAATTATGAGTACAAAATAAAGGTTAATGAAAATAATCTTTGTGATAAAGAGCAACTTTACTATGAAGGAGATGACTATAACATTTATACTTATTGTATAAATAGTATAACTATCTATGATGGTAATAGTGTTAAGAGTTTAAAAGATATGATAGTTGAAAATAACAATATTATAGATAAAATTATAAGCGAACTTATTCCAAAGGATACTATTTATGATGGAGGTACAACTATATATAAAGATGGGGGTACTAAAAAAATTGCTAGTAATGGTTTAACAATAATAAAGTGTAATACATTAGATGGAAATAGAGATATTTATATAGGTGCAGATTCGTTAGAATTTCAAGATAACTTTTGTAAAGGATAAATTAGAGGAGAATATATGAAAATATCAGTTATGGAAGATTACATAGCAACTATCAAGCATTAGTTTCTGTTTTAGATGATACTTTTAAAAAGATATAAATATTATAATAAAATATATGGAGTTAACTATAGTGTAGATAAAGCATGAATAATAATTTTATACATAATTTGATGAATCTAATATTAACGTATTAGATTTTTTTATTGACAACAAATTATAACTGTTATATACTAACTATAACAGTGGAGGCGATATGAATTTAATAATTAGTAATAACAGTGAAATACCTATATATGAACAAATTAAATATTCCATAAAGTCACAAATTAGAGATAATACTTTAAAAGAAGGAGATCTTCTTCCCTCAATTAGAACACTTGCTAAAGATATAAGAGTTAGTGTTATGACTGTAAAGAAGGCGTATGATGAATTGGAAAATGAAGGATGTATAAAAACTATTCATGGAAAAGGTAGTTTCATATGTGGTGGAATTTTATCTGATGATAAGGAAAAGGTATTATTAACTATAGAAAAGGACATAGTGTCTATTGTTAATACTTGTAAAGAAAACAATATAAAGAAGGACGAGATAATACATTTAATTAACTATTTATATGAAGGAGAAAATTATGAATAATAAAATTGAAATAAAGAATTTAAATAAGAATTATGATGACTTTCAATTAAAGAATATAAATTTAGATATACCATGTGGATATATTACTGGATTAATAGGGGAAAATGGTGCTGGTAAAACTACTTTGATTAAATCAATATTAAATATAATTAATTATGATAGTGGAGATATTAAAATAAATGGTGAGGATAAAAAAGAAAATATTGGTGTCGTGTTAGATAATATGTTTTTTCCAGAACTTTTAAATGCTAATGATATAGGAAAAATAATGAAAAATGTATATAAGACATGGGATATGAATTTATATTCTAAATACTTATCAGATTTTAAATTAACAACTAATAAACAAGTAAAAACTTTTTCTAAAGGAATGAGAAAAAAGTTAGAAATAGCGGTTGCTTTATCTCATAAACCTAGTATTTTAATACTAGATGAACCAACTAGTGGTCTTGATCCAATAGTAAGAGATGAAATATTAGATATATTTTTAGATTTTATACAAGATGAGAATAATACAATATTACTTTCTACTCATATAACAAGTGACTTAGAGAAAATTGCTGATTATATAACTTTTATAGATAATGGTTCACTTGTATTAAATGATTATAAGGATAATATATTAGATGATTTTGGTATTTTAAAGGTTGATAAAGATGATTTTAAAAATATTGATAGTAAGGATATTATTAAATATAAGAAAAATAAATATAGTTATGATATTTTAGTTAAATCAAGAGAGAAATTAAAGAAAAAATATAATAAATATGTAATAGATAAACCTACTTTGGATGAAATAATGGTTATATATATAAAGGGAGTGAAATAATGAAGGGATTAATTTTAAAAGATTTATTATTAGTTAAAAGTAATATTAGAACAATTATTATAGTGTTATTTATATTTTTAATAACTATATTTAATGATGTTTCTTCAATTACATTATTATTTCCGTTGTTTTCTATAATTATGTGCTTAACTACATTTAGTTATGATGAGTATAATAAATGGGATGCTTATGCCATAACTCTTACAAATAATAGAAAGTTAGTAATAAAGTCAAAATATGTTTTTACTATTATGATGTTAATTATTACTTCTTTACTTGCATTCATAGTAAACATTATTGTTGGTAATATAAATGGCAATTTAAATATTGAAGAAATAACTAGTAATGTGTTAGAGGGTTTATTTGGAATATTAGTATTTATATCTATAATGTATCCAATAATATATAAGTTTGGTATAGAAAAAGCAAGAATATTTATATTAGTAATATGTTTTGCATTAACTTTTGTATTAGGTTATTTATTTAGAAATATAGATATAAATATGTCTTCAAATAGTATAATTAAATTTCTAGATACTTATTTAATAGTAATTATACCTATTTTATCTATTATAGTATTATTTATATCTTATTTAATTTCTTATAAGTTTTATTCTAAAAAAGACTTTTAATAATATTTATACGTGATATAATAACATTGGTGATGAAAATTGAAAAAACTATTTATCGTATTTTTATGTATATTTATACTTACTGGTTGTAATAATAATGATGATGATAGTATGAATAATAATGATAATAATAATAAAGTTAAATATAAAGAAATAACACAAGAAGTAGCATATCAAATGATGGATGATAGTGTTGTTATAATTGATGTTAGGGAAAAAGATGAATATAATTCAGGTCATATAAAAAACTCTATCAATATATCTGTAAATCATATAAGAAATAAAATAAATGATTATGTTTCAGATAAGGATAAAGTTATATTGCTTTATTGTAGAAGTGGTGCTAGGGCAAAGGAGGCAGCCCAATACTTAATTAATATGGGATATAGTAATGTATATACATTTGGTGGAATATTAGACTGGTCTTATGAGATAGTTTATTAGTGATGATTATATGGATGATATAAGAATATATATAAAATATTATAAGAATTACACATTCTTTGAAGAACCATTTAATGAAGTTGATAATATTATATTGTCAGTTTTATCATATATTAATTTTGATGGAATAGTACCAACTAATGGAAAGGGAAGTATAAGACTTAGTGATGCTTCTAAATTATTTTGGAGTAAGTATACAAATAAGGATGTAAATCTTAATATAATGTTATTAAGAGAGGCACCATATATATTAAAGAAAATAGAAGACAGTAAAAGATATAAGGATATTATTTTATATAATTATATATATAAAGTTAATAATGAGAGTCAATTTGGAGCATTATGTTGTAAATTGAATGATGGAAGTATATATGTATCATATGAAGGTACAGATAGTAATATTATTGGTTGGGAAGAGGATTTTAAACTTGCATACCAGTTCCCAACATTGGCACAAAAGGAAGCAATTGATTATTTAAATGAAGTAGTTAAGTTTAATGACAAAAATATTATTGTTGGAGGGCACTCAAAGGGAGGAAATCTAGCAATAGTTGCTTCTATGTATTGCAAACCAAGAATTAGAAAGAAAATAAAAAATATATATAATAATGATGGACCAGGATTAAGAAAAACTGAATTTGAATCTAAAAATTATAAAGAAATATATCCTAAACTAAAAACGTTTATACCAGAACATTCTTTAGTAGGATTATTATTAAGACATAGCGATAATTATACAGTAGTAGCAAGTAATACTAGGGGAATAATGCAACATGATGTTACTAGTTGGTGTTGTTATGGTGGACATTTAACTAAAGGAAAACTTAGCAAGGCAAGTAAAAGATATGAGAATGCAATACTTAATTGGTTAGATAGATATGATGATGAAAAACGTGAAAAGTTTACTAAAGCGTTATTTGATATTTTTAGAAAGGCAGAGATAGTTGATTTTAAAGAATTTAAAGTATCTAAGCTAAAAAATATTATAAAAATATTGGGGTATACTAAAGAGATAGATTCGGAGAATAAAAATATGATAGCAGAATTTATTAAGGCAATAATTTCTGAAATGTAGAAGTATTATAGGGGTATAATTAGTTATACCTTTTAATATTAATATAATATGGGAGATTTTGTATGATTTTGTATTAATGCTTGATTAATTTCTTTAGTTGTGTTAATATAACACAGGTAAGGGAGTGCTTATTTATGAATAAAAGGAATCCACTATATAAAAATCAGGGGATTCACTCAATAGGGTGTATTTTTACACTTGATGAAGGTGTAATAAAGGTACTACTTTTAAAGAAACAAGAGGAGCCATATAAAGGAAAATGGTTATTATTAGGTGGTGCTGTGTATAATAATGAAGATACAGATACTGCATTAAAAAGGGATATAAAAGAAAAATTAGGATTGGAGTATGCTTATATAGAACAATTTCATACATTTTCTAGTCCAGAGAGAACTCAAGATATGCGCATGGTAGCAGTTGCATATATAGGAATAACAGATATAAAGAAGATAGATCAATTAGATGTACAAAATGAATATGAATTTTTTAGAATTGATAAACTTCCTAAACTAGCATATGATCATTTAGAAATACTTACTAGAGGAATAGAAGCGCTAAAATTTAGAATGATGAAAAGTACATTAGCGAGTTTATTTATGCCTGTTGAGTTTACTTTACCAGAATTACAAAAGGTTTATGAATGTGTTTTAGATAGGTTATTAGATAGAAGAAATTTTAGGAGAAAGTTATTATCTTTAGGTTTAATTGAACCAATAGAGGAAAACAGTAAAACATCTAGTGGTGCGATTAAATATAGGTTTAAAAATGAGGATATAATTGATATTGATATTTTTGATTTACACTAAACGTGTAAATTTTTTTAATTAATTTACAAAAAATAACTTTAGTTGACAAAAAAAAGATATAATATGAATAAGGAAGGCGATAAAAATGCAAAAAGTTGGGTTGGAAGAAAAAACAAGATTTAGAAATGAATTAAAGAAAATTATATATAGTAATCCTGGAATTGATGCGGTAACAAAACAACAAATTGATTTAGAGATTGGAAAAAAATTATTTGGTGTTGCTGTTACTAAAGATGATTTAGAAAGAATAAAAAGTGAAACTTTGGATTTGCTTAAAAATAAAGTTAATAAAGTTGTCGATAAAGTTTCAGATAATCTAGTTCAGCCTAAAACTTCAAATATAAGTGGTGTTCAAGATATTAATACATTAAAAAAAGATGATGGTACAGTAATAACATCAGTAAAAACTGATGATGGAAGTATTTATGTTAAGGACAGTAGTTATAGTGGAAATATTAGAGAAGTTGTTAGTGAGGTAGCAAAACAAAATCCAAATATGACATCACAGGAAATGGAAAATAAAGCATTTAATACTATACAACAAAGACAAATTGATATTCCTATGATGAGTATAAATACATTAGATGAAAAACAAAGGGAAAATCTTTCAAAACTTCCTGGTGATAATAAAAGAGTAAATCCTCAATATCAAATATTAGTTGATGAAAGAAATAGACTAATAGATTTAAAAAATATGCAGAATAATTCGGATGAATTTAGTATGGATGATGCTAAGAATATGTCTAGGTCAAATAGTATGGCACCAAAAGCAAAACAACTTGTAAAAAGATTACCTGGCATTAGGTTTGATGATGCAGCATTTGTAGATGCTATGTTATTGGGTGGAATTACTTTGTATGCTGGTATATTAGGATTGTGTGCAATATTTACAAAAATGTAGTAATTTACACTTTTCAAAATAAAACGTAAAGTTTATATAAAAATTGACAAAATGTATTTACATTAAAAAATAATGGGTTATAATGGAATTAAGTTAAGAATAAAAGAATAAGAAAGGACGTGTTCAAATGAGCGCATATATTAATGTAGAAAAAAGAAATGAAGTATTTGCAGAATTAAAAGGGGAATTATATAGTAAATTTAGAAAGGAAAATATCTCAGTAGAATGGTGCTTAAAAACTGAACAACTATTGACATTTGCAATATCAAAGGCTAGAACTCAAAGAGATATTGATGAATTAAGAAATATAATAATGAGTAGTGTAACTGAAGAAGAAAAACAAAGAGTACAACAAGAATTACAAGTTACTGGTAAACAAACACTTAAAGAAAAGTTAGGAAAACTTTCAGGAGTTATGCAAAAACCATTGTGTCAACAAGGTGGATATGGAGATGTAATTCTATTAGGAAGTGTAACACTATTCACAACTGTTATGGGAATTGTAACATTATTATCAGAAATGATTAAATAATATTATAAAAATTAAAGGAACCATTGGTTCTTTTTTTCTTTTTGTGATATATTAATATTAGAGGTGGAAATAATGAAAAGAAAAATATTTATAGGTGGTGCTTGGCCATATGCTAATTATTATCTTCATGTTGGGCATGTTGCCTCTCTTTTACCAGGAGATGTTATAGCAAGATATTATAGAGCATGTGGAGATGATGTAATATATGTATCTGGTTCTGATTGTCATGGAACTCCTATAACAGAAAGGGCTAAATTAGAGGGAAAAACTCCTGGTGAAATTGCTAACTTTTATCATAATGAGTTTGTTAAAACATTTGATAGATTAAATTTTAAATATGATAAATATTCAAGTACAATGTCTAATTATCATGAAAAGTATGTTATGGATAATTTTCTAAGATTACTTGATAATGGGTATATATTTGAAGATTATGAGGATCAAGACTATTGTGAAACTTGTAATACTTTTTTATCTGACCGTGAAATAGTTGGTACTTGTCCAGTTTGTGGTGGAAAGAGTACAGGAGATCAATGTGAGGTATGTAATACTTCTTTAAATAGTAGTGAGGTTAAAGATAAACATTGTAAAACATGTGGTAATCCAACAATACTTAAGAAAAATAAACATTTATATTTTGAACTTCCTAAATTTAAAGGTGTTCTTCAAAATCTAATTGATGAAAATAAAGATAGATGGAGAAAGAATGCATTAGGTGAGGCACAAAAATATATTGATATGGGACTTGTAAATAGAGCAGCAACAAGACAACTTACTTGGGGAGTTAAAGTTCCTGTTTCAGGATACGATGATAAAAGAATTTATGTATGGATAGAGGCAGTTCTTGGCTATTTATCAGTGGGAAGCGAAGTTGCTAGTAGTAGAGAAATTGACTTTGATTCATTTATGAATGATGATAATAAAGAATTATATACTTACTATGTACATGGAAAAGATAACATACCATTTCATACAACAATATTTCCAGCATTAGTATCTGGTTTAAATAAAAATTATAGATTACCAGATTATATAATATCTAGTGCTTACGTAAATATAAATAATGAAAAAATGAGTAAATCTAAAGGTAACTTAATATCAGCAAATGAATTATTAGATAATTTTGAAAGTGATACAATTAGATTTTATTTGACATTTAATGGTCCTGAGAAAAATGATATAAATTGTTCTATGGATGATATAGTACAAGTGCATAATAAGTTTTTGGTTGGAACAATAGGGAACTTTGTAAATAGAAATTTATCATTTATAAATAAAAAGTTCGATGGTGTAATTACTAGTGGAAAAATTGATCCTAAAATTAAGGATTTAGTAATTAAAACATATGATAGTGTTGGTAAATGTATAGAAAATGGTGAACTTAAGAACGCTATTACTACTATAGTTGATTTAGTTATGTCAGCAAATAAATATTATGATGAAGAACAACCTTGGGTAAAGGTTAAAGAAGATATAAATTCGTTTAACGATATAACTTATACTTGTATTTATATAATTGCAAATCTATCTAATCTTTTAAATCCATTTATACCTAATTGTTGTTTGAAAATAAGAAATATGTTAGGTTTAGATGAAAATAATAGTTGGAATGAAATTGAAATTAATGGTGATATTAAAATAAAAGATTTAGAAATGCTATATGAACGTATAGACAGATAGTAGTTATATAAATTTTTCAAAAAAAGGATAATAAAAAAATATGAAAGAATATAAACAATTAGGTGCTTATGGTATAGTGATAAAGGGTGATAAGATTTTACTTATTAAAAAGTTTGGAGGACCTTACAACGAAAAATTAGATTTACCTGGTGGTACAATAGAATTTTGTGAAAAACCTGAGGAAGCATTAAAAAGAGAATTAATGGAGGAAGTTGGTATAGACATAACTAATTATCAATTATTTGATGCCGATTCAGTTGCATTCGAATGGCAATTTAAAGAAGATATTTTAATTAAGGTGCATCATACTGGAATTTTCTATAAAGTTTTAGATTATAAAAATGATATTAAGAAAGAAATAGAAGTTGATGAAAAAAATGATGATTCACTGGGTGCTGACTTTTATGAAATTGATAAGTTAAACAAAAATGAATTATCTGCAATTGCGATTTTAGAGTTAGAAAAGTTAGGATATCATTTAAAATAAGGTTCAATTATATTGGCTATACTGTAAAAATGTGTTAAGATATAATTAACTTTTTTGTAAGGGGGAGAATATGAAATCTATAGAATACACAAAAAAGACAGGAAAAATAAAAACTTTTCATTTAGAGAATGAAATTGAAATATTAGTTAAAATAGGAAGAGAAAAACCATCTTCTAGAATTATAAGAACAAAAAAGGGAAAAAGAGCAATAGCAGGATTGATTGATTTAGAACAAAATCACAATCATTCTTGGTATAATGAATTAAAGCAGAGATCGAATAAAGCACCAAAAACAATAGCATTATTTTATAGAGGAAATAAAATTACGTTTGATGAATTGTTTTCAAAGGCAGATGAAGTTGCAAATTCTTTAGTCAATATTGGAATAGAAAAAGGTGATGAAATTCCTTGTTGTTTAAGTAATACACCAGAATTGGTATATATTTTGCTTGCTGCTAATAAGATTGGTGCAAAATTAAATTTATTTGGCTCACATTTAGATAAAAATTATATAAATGAATTGCTAAATGATTGTACTCATAAACTGTTCATTGCTTCGGATGACTTTTATGCACATATAGTGGATATTATTAACAATAAAAACTATGAAAATAAACTTTTGATTTCACTATCCGATTCATTACTAGAAGCTCCTGAGTTATCAGACGAGTATGAGCCGGATTTAAAAAAATATTATTATTATTATAACTATGTGCCTGAGTATAAAGTAAAAGATTCAACATTGATGTCTTTTGAAGACTTTTTGGAAAGAGGTAAATCTTTCAAGGGAAAAATAGTTGATGATAATAATTTAGATACGGAATTTTTAGTTACGTATACAAGTGGTTCTACTAAGGTTGGTTTGCCAAAGCAAATAATACATAGTAATAGGAGTTTAATTACAAGTGGTAGATTCCATGATTCGGAGTTGTCTGGGAACCCAGAATTAAAGGCACTTAGAGGGTTGGCTCATATACATACTGATTCTAATACTGATATTATTACGTGTATTTCTGACAACCTTATGCAATTATGGTCTGTTGCATTAGAGCCCGAATATGATAAAGAAAAAGCATTGGATTATGTTATGTTAAACAAGCCTAATTATCTAAATGTGACTACTAGTTTTTTAATTGAAATGTCTAAGCAATACTTATTTAAAAAAAAATTTCATAATGATGGTAATGGTAGAAAAATGCCTTTTTTATTAGCGACATTTGCAGTTGGTGAATCTACTTCGAGAGGAGAAGAAAAATTAATTAACACATTTTTAAGAGTTTCTAAAGCTGGTAGTGGGGTGAAAATTTCTGGTTTATCATTGCCATTTACAACACTTTCAATTGGCGGAGGAGATTGTGAACATGGTGGAATTTATTATTCTCTTTGGAAAAGTATTTATGAGAAAGCAAATTATTTTAGACTAAAAAATAAAGAATATGGGATGATGCCTGAACCATTTGCACAAGTGAGTGCATTTAGAAAAAATAGTAATGGTATATATGAGGAATGTAATTTTAATGAATATGGTATTATTGCTGCTAACTCGGCTACTACTATGGTAGGGTACAAAAATAATTTAGAGAATACTAAGAAATTAATTATATCGGATAATTATGGAAGGGATTGGATAACTTCAAATGTTTATGGCTATATAGATGAATTAGGTGGAGTTCATGTTAAGGGTAGGGTAGGTTATGAAATAAATTTTTCGGATGGAACTACAATACCGCCTTTTATGATTGAAGATATAGTATCTAGAGATACGAAAAATATTTTATCTTGCTCATTAACAAAATTTAAAACTAATTATAATGAAGTTCCAATTGTAAATATTGAACTTCAACCAAATACTAAAACAAGTGTGAAATATATAATAAGATCAATTAGAAAGAGATGTTGTAAAAATTTTCCAGAGCAAGTGGTTAATCAATTATGTTATAGAATATTTGATAATGAAAACTCATTTCCGTTAACAGGAAGTGGTAAAAGAAGCATTTCTGCAATTGAATCAATGGAATTGAGAAATGTATATCAATATGATATAGGGACTGAAACATTGGTAGAATATATTCAGAAAGAAGATTTACAATCAACAAAGATAAAAAGACTATAAAAATATTGTTAACAGTATAAAAGTTAACTTTTTTTATGTTTATCTAAGTTTTGTCAAATCATAAAAAATGTGATATTATAATCA
>CAOKET010000017.1 GCA_948467605.1 uncultured Mycoplasmatota bacterium
ATGATATAAACACTACTAATGCTAATGGTAAGATGATTTCAAGAATACTTACTTCGTTAGTTAACAAGGAATAGAAAGAACTTCAGAGGGAACTAAAATAGGACTTGCTGGGGCTATTAAGGCAGGTCATATTCCACATCAAAGTCCATTAGGTTATAAAAGAGAAAATAAAACTCTAGTACCAGATTTAACTACTAAAGATGTAGTTATTCGGATATTTGAAATGTATCATAGTTTACAAGAAAATTAGCAATATTTTAAATGATGAAAAGGTGTTAAATAAAGCAAGTTGGCGTGATTCTACTATTGTTTGTATTTTACAAAATGAGATTTATAAAGTGGATTTCGTTCATGGAAAGAAAACGAAGAAACCTACTTATTACTATAATGTAGTTGAGCAATAATCAGTAAAGAATTATGGGAAGAATGCCAAGTCCAAAAGAAAAAGAACTCTAGAAGTTATCAAAGAACTTTAACTTATTTGTTCTTGCAAAAACTAAAATGCCCAAAATGTGGAAGAATCTTAGGTGGTAAAGCAACAACTAAGAAAAGTGGGTAATTCTTACTTCTATTACTATTGCAATGACTGTAAATTAACTATAAAAGAAAATGTGATTGAAGATTATATTAGTGAATTTATTGATAATATAGTTGAATATGATTTAGTTGTTAATCAATTCTTCTTACCTATGATTAAACAAAAGATAGAAAATTCAAACTTTATCTGTCGCTCTTAATAATATAGATACTGAAATTAAGGAAAATCGTAATAAAATCAAAACACTTACTGAAAACAATGAGGCACTTACTTTAAGAGTAGAAAATCTTACCAAAAATATTAAAAGTAAGGATAATGTAATTGAAGAATTAAAAGAAGAAAATCATTGATTAAAAAATACCATGGTATTTTGGAAAGACAAATTTTTACGAGTTATATCATTAATTAAAGATAAGTTATTTGGTAAGGAAAAAGAATGGGAAAAATACTTTGATGTATCAAAAGACTTATACAAAAAAGGAATTATTAAAGAAAACACATTTAATGAGTTAAAGGATAAATATAATTTTAGCAAAGAACATGATGATAAAAGAAAAGACGATATGGATTTAGAAATTTAAGTACTTCTAAATCTTTTTAAATATGAAAAAAACAGACTGCTTAACAATGCGATCTGTCCTAAATGTGTTTTCTTTTTCTATCTTCAAGAATTTTTTCAATAATAGATGGCACCTCATTCCAATTGTCTGTTTGATAACCAGAATAATTTGGGTTAAAAGGTCCAAATAAAATTGTGCTTATTCCAGCCGAATCAGCTTCCTCAATATGCCTTAAATCATTATCAATTAATAAGTCATAATTATGTTCTTTTAGAAATTTAACTTTTGAATAAAAACCCAAATTAATATGATTATAATGTAGATTATTATTTTCAAAGTATTCTACTAACTTTTTCTTTAATGAAGCATATTTATCCATCGGCCTAGCAAAAAGTAAATCTACTATATATTCTTTTTTTATTAATTCATCCAAACAATCTGTTGCACCATCTTTAATTTGGCCGAACGCCATCTTTTCTCGATATTCACTCCAAAATTTTATAAGTTCTGAGTCTCCCCATTTGTATTCTTTATTAGGATCTATATCCGGATTTTCTTGTAAAAATATATTCCAATAATACATTTCTAATTTTTTAGTGGATAATAAGGTATCATCAATATCCACTGCAATTTTGAATTTTGTATCTAAAGTAGATTTTAAAGTTTTTAATCTTTCTAGTTCTTGTTTTATAAACTCAACTGTTTCACGAATTGAATTAGTAATATCTTCTAAGTCATATACTAGGGATTCTTGATCATCGTTTTTAGGAGATAGTTCATTATTAATATAACTTAAAGTTCCGTTTGGTCCAAAGAGTCCTGATAGATTTAGTTCATCTATTCGGCAGGAAAAATTTGGAATATTGCTATCTTCAGTTGGAAGATAATTTAAATTATATTTTTTTGCTAACATTTTTTGTAATTTAATATCCTCAAAATATCCAAACCAATTTTCATTGTCGTGAAAACTTCCATCTTTCAATCTAAAACCATTTATTCCGTTTTCTTGGGTTTCATATTTTGTATCAACATATGTTTTCCAATATTGGTCTGCCATTAGATGTATCAAATAACCAAAATAAAATGGATTTGATAATTGATTATAATATTTAAAATAAAATTCATCATAATCGTTTGCTTGTCCGTCTTTTATTCTGAAATCCCAAAAATGAGTTAAATATTTATCTTTAACACCAGAGCCAGTTTCTACATTTCTCCAACAATCTGGAGAAACAGTACCGATTCTTAATAATGTTTCATCCATGCAATATTCTTTATTTATTTCTTTAGCTATAGCTTCATGTATTCTTGCAGATGCCATAAAATCCCACCTTATATAATCGAAGTAGTTAATAATTCCAATTATTTCTAAGTTAATTATATCATTTTTTCAGTATTAATAATAGATTGTAAATTTGTAAATTTTATTTTCAGAAAGTATTTAAAAATATCAAAAAAAGTATTATAATGTATTTAGTGATTGATTCTTATATCAATCGTCTTGGAAAAGTTGTAGATAACTACGACAATGGCACCATATAGATACGAAACTCGAACTTTTTGTTTGAGAGTAATAAATTGCTAACTAGGGATAGTTAGTTTTTTGTTGTTTAAAAGAGAAAGTGAGAGTGATTATATATGACAATAGAAACTAAAGAACTTGTAATAAGTGAAAATTTACGAAAAAAAGTAGATATGGTATGTAGGTTTGCTTGTGTTAAGTATTAACTAATGAATAGCAGTGTTCTTAGTAATAAAAACACTAATATTGTCTATGTAAAGCCATATATTTTAAAAATTAAATTGAAAGTAGTTTTACTTTTGTAATTTAGAGACTTATTTACATAATAACAGAGTAATTATGGTAAATATAATAAGGAAAAAGGATATCCATTATCTTTTAGCGTATCCTTTTTCATGAAATCTAGTTATTAAATCCAAAAGACAATCTTGTTCTTCTTTTGATATAAAAGGAAATTGCTCTTTTATTTTAACAGCGACTATGTTTGGCTGCAAATCTTTCATCTCTAGGATAGATTCCATTAATTTAATGTCAGAGTAGGGATCTATTCCTCCTCTATTTCTAGGAAACTCTGAATCTTGTTCGTTAATTCTTGCTTGTTTTAATAATTTTTCTGGATAATTATTAAGTGCTCTTCTTACCATAATTTGATATAAATAGAAAAAAGCATTTTGATATTCTTCTCCTAAACCATTTTCATTAATGTAGTCTTGGGTAGGTTTTTGCATAGCAAGGGAGAAGCTTTTTAGAATATCTCTAGGATAAATAGTGATTTCAACTACTCTAGTGGAAACACCTCTTAAAACTTCTTGTCTTTCTCTTATGATCTCATAATCACAAGGAGGAAGTATAATCTGTTCTTCTTCATCATAAACAAACTCACTACATTGAATGAATTTACTACCTGCAGGAATATGAATTTCTAATAGTGTTCCATAGTTGAAATTTTGGGCAATATTTTTGTTTAACGAAGTTGCACTTAATCCATCCATGGCATAATCTTCTAACGTATCGCATCCACGATAGACAACAATATCTTTATTCGTTGGAACTTGATTAACCATTGTTTCATAAAATAAATATAAATCATAAATAAATTGAGTAGTAATTGGATTATAAGATTTAGTACCTCTTACAAGTTCTTCTATTTGTTTATGTGATTGAGCAAACTTAGCATAAGCAGTTCTCAATTTATCCTTAGTATAACCAACCATAAAACGGTTAACAAAAAATGCACTATCTTTAATATACTCTGTTAAAAACCTAGTTGTCCCTTCAGTTAAAGTTTCATAAATATTATTATTTGTACTCATAAAGCCCTCCAAAAATTGCTTACTATTATAACGCAAACAAATTGGGATTGCAAGAATTTAAAAGTTATTCTCGAAATACGGGGTGAGTTAAATATTCTGTCATAATAATGTATTTTAATGGGTTTTAAAAGTTGAAAAGTAAATTTTATTTGGGTATAATGTTATTATACAGGTATAAAACTATAAGGAGAAAGATATGCAAGATAATAATTTAAGAAGAATTGCAATTATAACTGATGCACATGCGCTTCTTGAACCAACACAAGCTGCTTTAGAGGATATTAGAAGAAAAGGAATAACGGAAATTTATTCTTTAGGTGACAATATTGGTGTAGGACCTAACCCTAGTGAAGTGCTTGATTTATTAGAGGAATACGGAGTTATATCTATTGCTGGAAATTCTGAAGAATATACAACATTAGGCACCGATCCATTTTCTAGTTATTTTAATCATTTAAAGAATAAAAGCCAGTTATGGACTTTATCTAAATTAAATGAACACCAAAAAGGAATTATTTCGTTATACCCACACTCCATTGAAATATTAGTGGGAGGGAAAAAAATTGCACTTTGCCACTTCGCAAATGACGTTCGATTTGATTATATGGAAAATAGTACATGGGCTTATCAGAATAAAGTAATGTATGGATCCGGATATCAGCAATTTTTATATACAAATAGTGAAAAACAATTGCAGGATATAAAGACAATTGTAGATACATATGGTGCGGATAGTTCCATGATGAGAGGATATCTTTCTGCGTTAGACGATCCGCTCTTTAAGGGTAAAAGGGTAAACTTTTTTGATGCTGTTATTCAAGGACATGTACATTGGAAAATTTATGAACATTCAGATTCTACTGATTTTTACTCCATTAGAGCTGTAGGTATGGCTTACAATAAAGATCCAATTGATACTGCTTCTTATGTTATTTTAAAAGAAAAAGAGAATGGGTTTGATTTGGAAGAAGTTCTTGTCCAATTTGATCGCGAAAAAATGGAATATAGTATATTAAATAGCGATTCACCAGATCATACAATTTACAAGTTTGTAGAATTGGGACGAAAATTATAAATTAAATATAGTCAGCTGTTATAAATTAAAATATGATACAATAATTCATATAAGAGATGTTTTGAAAGACATTTGTAATATTCGGGTTTATTCTTGAATATATGGAGAGATGAGGTTTATATGAAAGATAGATTAGAAAATGGAATAAATTCACTAATTGCATATTATTTTAAAATGACAGGTTTTAAATTTATAGATGAGTATGATTTTAAGATTTTACTTGATTTAGCGAGTATATGTGGAATACAAACAGATTTTGATGATAATATGGATTCAGTTCATGAAATTGCTCAATTTTTATCTAAGTTGGGTAATGTAGTTCAAGGTAGATCATATAAGGGAATAGTTGCATGGGCTTTTATTGATGGTCCTGTTTATAATAGTGAAAAAAGAAAATTTGATAAGATATATAGATTAAAAATTGATAAAAATTTTACACGTAGAGTATGGACTCATTGTGGTTTTGTGATTAAATTAGATTCTTTGGCAAATAGTTTTTTTGATGAGATAATAGGTGATGATATGGATATATTAATACCTAAAATGCCTGATTCGAATTTATTAAAGAAATATATGACTTTAAAAAAGGTAATTTTGTGTAAAACTCCTTGTTGTGATTTTTTCTATGAAAATATTGCATCAGATGATCTTTATGATTCATTTGATGATTGGGAAACTGATTGTAATACTAGAGGAATATATCAGCAAACGTACCAATTTGTTAAAGATGTAGAAGAAAAAATTATTGGGTCGACTAAACAACAATTAGGTAAAAGATTAGTTAAAGTTCTAAGTATCAAATTAGCGCAAGATACTAAAAATAACAATTAAATAACTTTTTAATTAAAGTTATTTTTTATATTTATTGGAACTTTTTTAAGAAAAATAACAACTATTATGATGAGGTGAACAAAATGATTGATCAAAAAACCTTAAATATGTTTGATAAATTATATAATGAAACTTATTCTAATGTTTTGAAATATGTCATTTGTAATTGCTCTAATGTAGAAGATGTTAAGGATATAGTCCAAAATGTTTACTTAGAACTATTAAAAATTTTAAAAAAAGATAAACTTTTTAATAAGGGTAAAAATTATATTATGGGTATTACTAAAAATAAAGTTAATGAATATTACAGATTTAATTATAAGGCTAAAATAGTATCATTATTTTCAAAAAAAGATGATTTTATTTTATTAGATAATATTTCTGATAATATTGATTTGGAAGATGAATTTATAAAAAAAGAAGATCTAAAATTTATATTGGATTTTCTTAAAAAGAAAAAAGTTATTATTTTTAAAATCTTTTATCTTTATTACTATACAGATATGAATATTAAAGATATTTCATTAGAGTTTAATATAAGTGAGTCAAATGTGAAACATTATTTATATAGAACATTAAATGAACTTAAAACTATTATGAGGAATGGAGATGGTAAAAATGTCTAATAAAAAAGTAATTAAAAAAGTATTTGATGAAGAATATAATAGTGAAAGGGTGAAACAGCAAATACTTTTAAAATATGAAAGAAAAAATAAAATATTTAAAATAATGAGGTATTCTATTGTTCCAGTATTTTTTGTACTCTTGTCTTTTATAGTAATTTTATTAAATAATAGTGAAAATATTTTAGATGACAATATTATAAGTACTATGAGGGTATATGCTTATACTATGTCAGAAGATGACAATATGGAAAAGGTAGAATTAAGAGATAATGTTAAGTTATTACTTTCAGGTTATAATTTTGCTATGTCAAGTGTACCAGGGTACCCCATTATGTTTGAACTCCATAATGTTGATTATTTGAAAATAGATGTTACTAATGGAACTATTTTAGATTGGGATAATATTACAGGTGAGGTAAACAATATTGGAAGTACGTATAAACTGTTTGATGATAATACTCTGTATTTTAATGTAAGTATAAATACTAATATAAAAATAACTGGTATTAAAAACAAGAAGGAAGTATTTGAAAAAAATATAACCATTTTAAGTGATGATAGTTTTAATTATTATGCAGTATTAAAATATTAATTTATAAATTTAATATTAAATTATGTATTATATCGTGAGTAGCAAGCGTGGATCTTCAAATTTTTATATAATCTTCAAGTTTTTATATACTTAAATTTATGTTACAATGTATTAGTAGTACATTTTATTAGTGTGATTAAAATTTGGAGGTAAATTTAGGTGATAAAAAAAGAAGTATTAGAGTTTTATAAGGGGACTAGTTTATATACTGACTTAGGGTTATATACTGAGTTTGCTAAAAATTTACCAGATGATATAGGAGAGTTATGTTTACTGCAAAGAAATCAAATAATACATCCCTTTGATTTACAAAATGAAGAGATGAGAAAAGATAATAATTCATGTTATGGGGATATGACAAAAGTTCCAAAAACTACATTGTGTTATGAAAATGATTTATTTCCAACAGCACAGGCCATATTATCAGAACTTTTAAGAAGAGATAGGAACTATACGGTAAATAGGAAAATAGAAGATAAAGTACATGTGTGTTGCAGGGAACAGTCAATTTTACTTGCTAGTATATTAAAGGCTAAGGGTTATTCTGCTAGAGCAAGAAGTGGCTTTGCAAAATATGTTAATACTTCTTCAAAACAAGCAGGTGATCATTGGATTACAGAATATTATGATACAAAGTTTGAAAGATGGGTTTTAGTAGATGCGGATATGTATTTTCATAAAGATATACTAGATGAATATCATATTGATTTTAATTTACTTGATATACCACGTGAAAAGTTTATATTTGGGGCAGAAGCATATCTTGGAATAAGGGAGGGTAACCTTAAATCAGATGAAATCTATTATTCATCCTCTCCATTAACTTTGGGAATTAATGCTTCAATACATGGATTATTTTATGATTTTCATTCTTTGATGAATGACGAAATCATATTTTTACATTTGCCAAAATATATTGTAGATAAAAAGTTTAAATTATCAGAACAAGAATATGATGAATTAGACAACCTAGCAAAATTAATGTTAGATCCGGATAAAAATTTTGATTCTCTTAAGTATATATGGGAGAATAATGAGAAATTTAGGATTATGACAGGGGGATTGAACGGTTAACATATTTGAAAAAAAGTGGTGGGGATTTATGGATAAGATACATTTATTAAAGAGTATAACTTACATGCTTCAAAATGGTGATTATGTTGCAGGGCATGCTATTTTTGAAGTTAGAGATACTTCTATAGATTTACCAGATAAAATATTAAAGGAAGGACTTATTATACAAGATGCATCTAGTGGACTTTCGTTTACTTCTAGATATTTTAGATTGCCATATGAAGAATGTTTATATAATTTACAATGTTTTATAGAGGATACTTCTAATGCTGTAATAATAATATCTATTTCTTACGAGTTATTATCGTCGTATGAATCAAAATATTTTAAATCTTATAATAATACTTCTATTTTACTTGAATTAACTGGAGAGGTTTCAAAAGATTATAAAGATGTTTATGGAGTTCCAACTAAAATAGCAGTATTACCATCAATATATATATTAGGATATCTTGACGTACAAAAAGATATATTTGTTGAAAACCCTAATTATGGTTTTTATAGTTATAATAAAGAAATGAACATATTTAATTTAAAACCTATTCTTGATAAGAGATATCAAAAAATATTGTAATATAATATTAAAAACTGTTGTATATTAACTTTAATAACATAAAAAGTGAGTTATATGTATATAATATATTGTTATTATATATATAATCTGGGGGTTTTTAATGATTAAGTGTTTTAAAAAGGAATTAGATTCAATTAGTTTTAATGATAAAATTAATGAAAAACTTATGATTTTTTCATTATATAATGAGTTTTATAATTATATGTTAAGTGCTTCAGATGATAGTTTTATTGAGCATTATGGACCATTTATGGAGAATACATTTGAATTAGTTGGAAAAGAACTTAATTTAAAAGAAAATGAAAGTATTAATGCAATACAATTTATGGAAATTTATTTACAAACGTTGAGTAGGGGTAAGTTATCTAGTATGTCACAAGTAGAAAGTGTTATTACAACTTTTAAAGGTCGCTTAAATGAGTTTATGGTTGCTAGTGGATATGTAAATGTAATAGAGCAATTTGAATCAATTCCACTAGATGTAAAGGTTGGTATTATGGCTCAATTTAGGCAATACATAAATAATATGTTTTGTAATGCAGTTTTACTATATGGCGAAGAAAATAGTAAGGATTTAAGGTTTAATATTTTAGATATGTTATCTGTTAAATTAGAATATTATCTAAAGAAAAGCGTACATCCAAATAGTAATTTAGATAGTCTTAGTTATAATTTAAAATCTGCTATGGTGTCATATACAAAAGAATATTTGATGGGTAAGTTAGAAAATAGTGAATTTGAATTTGTAAATATTCAGCATGAATCTACTAGAAAATTTTTTCCTACTCTTAATAAAACAGAACAAAAAATATGGTTAATGGAAGAAATTTATAGTATTTCTGGTTATGATGAATCAAATACAGATGAGAAGATTGGTGAAATATGTAACTTACTTAAAATTTCTAAGGTTGAGTATATGCATATTATTATATCTATGGTTTCAAGAGCAACAGATATAATACATTCGGCTGATGATTCTATTGGGGATAATAGGCAAAAAAAGAATTTCTTAAATTAAAAAGTTTTAATATTTTAAATATTAAAAAGATTATTAGTTAAACAGCAATAATAAGTAAATTGCTGTTTTTTTTGTTATAGAAAAAATATTTGTTTTATTATATAATAAATATATTAAAGGAGGAATATGATTTGAAGAAAATCTTAGTGGTATCAACAGGTGGTACAATATCACAAGAACATACTGATACAGGGGTAGCAGTAAGCAATAATAATTCTTTTAGAGGAAATACCTTTGCAGGTATACTTAGTTCTTTTAAGGATAAGCTAAATTTGGAGGCAATTGATTCTATTACTATTATGAATAAAGATAGTTCAAATATGATTTCTGAAGATTGGAAATTAATTGTTAAATCAATTTATGATAATTACGATGATTATGATGGATTTGTTGTAACTCATGGAACAAATACTATGGGGTATGCTACTGCTGCTGTTTCATTTGCATTAGGAAATTTAGGCAAACCAATAATATTTACTGGTTCACAAGTGTCTTATGGTATTCCAGGTACTGATGCAGTAATGAATTTGGAAAATATATTAAGAGTAATTGTAGAAAAAGATGAATTGGCAGGGGTATTCTTAATTTTTGGTAGTAAAATTATAACTGGTACAAGGGTTAAGAAAAAAACTGAATTTGATTATGATGCATTTAAAACATTTGGTAGATTACCAGATATAGGTTATTTGGGAAATACAATATTATTTAATGATGCTGCACTAAATAGGCATTTGTCTTATCTTGGAATTAGGAGTAAAACTAAGGCAGGATTGGATGTTAAAAATAATTTTGACAATAATATAATTTCTTTAACAGAATTTCCTGGTTTAAAATCAGAATATATTATTAAACTTGCTGAATGTGGTGTTAAAGGATTCATACTTCGAGCAACTGGAGCGGGTGATCCAAATGTTGCATCTAGTGATGCAACTTATCCTAATTTAAGAGAGGCATTCGCATATTTAAAGGAGCATAAAATTCCCATTGTTGTAACAACACAGGCACCAGATGGTGTTGCTAGTATGAGTGTAAACGAACCAGGTATTCTAGCACGTGAATTAGGTGCAATTCCAGCATGGGATATGAGTATGGAAACAATGGTAACAAAATTGTCTTGGTTAATAGCGTGTGGTTATAGTTATGAAGATATACAGGAACTTATGATTACATCTTTTAGGGGAGAAATTGATAGGTGAATCCTATAATTGGAATAGTGTCTAAACATTATACTAAGGATTCTTTAAGACCTGATACTTATATTAGAGATGAGGTTAAGCAGGCAATATTTGATAATGGTGGAGTTTGTATTGGTATACTTCCACCTGATAGTGATATAAAACGTATAACTGATTATTGGAATTATGATTTGTCTAAAAATGAATATGAAAATTTAATAACTCAAATTAAATTATGTGATGGGATTATTATACAAGGTGGATCTTGTTCGGATAATTATGAATGCATTATTGCTAAATATTGTTATGATAATGATATTCCAATATTAGGTATTTGTTGTGGGCAAAATATAATGGTTAGAGCATTAGGTGGAACTACTAAAAATGTTTTGGATGTATAAAAACATTTTAATAAAGAAGATGATTATGCACATTCTATTTCAATAGATAAAACATCTAAATTTTATAATATAATAAAAACTACAAAAATAATGGTTAATTCAAGACATAAAAAAGTTATTAATGAATGTCCATTATTAGATAAAGTTGCTTTTTCCTCTGATGGTAATGTAGAGGTTGTTGAATCTAGGTTAAAGAAATTTTATATGGCAGTAAGGTTTCATCCTAAGAGTTTATATAAAATTGATATAAATATGAATAATATATTTGTTGCGTTTTTAGATTCGTGTAAATAATTGATAAAAATGTGTAAATTTTGATTGCAATTTATCTATTCCAATTTTTGCTATGTTATAATTATTTTAATTAATATAGGAGATTATTTATGATCGAATTAAAAAATGTAAAAAAGAAATATAAATCAAAAAGGGGTGCAGATACAACCGCACTTGATGATGTTAATATTAAAATTGGAAATTCTGGAATGTTATTTATTGTAGGTAAAAGCGGAAGTGGTAAATCTACTTTACTTAATTTATTAGGCGGTCTTGATAGTGTAACTAGTGGTAATATTTTAATTAATGGTGAAGATATAAGTAATTTTAATGATAAAAAATATGATTCGTATAGAAACACTTATATTGGATTTATTTTTCAGGAGTTTAATATATTAGAACAATATAATGTTTATGAGAATATTGAACTTGTCCTTAAATTACAAAATAAATCTGTTATAAGAAAAGATATTGATAATTTGTTAGAAGAACTTGCATTATCAGGATTAGGTAGCAGAAAAATAAATGAATTATCAGGTGGTCAAAAGCAAAGAGTAGCAATAGCAAGAGCACTTATTAAAAAGCCAGAAATAATACTTGCCGATGAACCAACTGGAAATTTGGATCAAAAATCAAGTGAGCAGATATTTAATATCTTGAAAGATATTAGTAAGGAAAAGTTAGTTATTGTAGTTTCTCATGATATGGAATCTGCCAAAAAATATGCTGATAGAATTATTCAGATTAGCGATGGAAAAGTAGATTTTGATTCAAATCCTATTGATGATAGTAAAAATAATAATTTTGAATTAAAAAAATCAAAATTGCCTTTTTTATATGCATTAAAGATGTCTATTAGTAGTTTAAAGGTTAAACCATTAAAACTATTTATGACTATTATTTTAACTGCAATGTCACTTATTTTTATGGCACTAACTGTAAATTGTGCCCTTTTTGATGATACAATGTTTATAACTAATACAATGCGGGATAATAATAATTATTTTTATAATGTATATAGGGTAAAATACGATAAATTTGAATCGAATGGATCTACATTATTAAATAATGATCATATTAATGAAATAAAGAAATTAGTCAATACTGATATTAACCTTATTTATTCTTTATATGATAATGGTAGTTATTTGAAATTTGAATTTGGTAGTAAAAATGAAAAATCTAATTATTTTAATACAAGTCCATCATTTGTCAGTTTTGTTGAGGTAAGTGATGATGAAATATTTAATAATATTATTGGAAATGCCCCATCTAAATCAAATGAAATTGTAGTTCATAAATATTTTGCTGATTATGCAATTAAGTATGGTATTATGACTACAGATAATAAGTTATATTTTCCTAAGGATTATAATGAGTTGGTGAATTCTAATAAGGGTATAAAGTTAGGTGAAAATGAAGTTATTATTACTGGAATAATGAATGATGATGATAGTTTGTATAATCATGTAAAAGAAAATGATACTTTTGAGACAATTAAATTGAATGAATATTTTTCAAATAATTACGCTTATAAGGGTAATATCATTTATGTTAATGGATTTGTAGATAGTGCTATTTTAAGAATAAATAAGATATCTTTATTGGATAGAGTAAGTATTAGTAATAATACATTTAGGGTTGATTCAGGAAGGATAAATGCATTAAATAACGATATTTCTATTATCACCAAGGATGGTATGAAAATAGTTAACTCATTAGAAAAAAATGAAGTAATTATTTCTTTAGAATCATTAAGAGAAATTGATACGACGTTTGACATTAAGTTTAATGAGTATTTAAAAAATTATAATGGTCAAATAGTGTATGATAAGTTGTTAAATGAATTTATTTCGTCTTATTTAAAAGAAAACTCTTCTAAGATAAAGGTTTATTTAAATATTTCTCCAATAGATTATGATATGTATTATGTATATGATAATTATTATAATATACCTTTAAATGTACTTGGTATATCTATAGATGATTATAATTATATGAGTTATAAATATATTGATGAATATGAACCATCAACGAATACAGTAATTGGTATTAAAGTGTATGATAAAAATATTAATAATTTAAGAAAGTCTTTTAATAATCTTATATTTTACAATTATCCAGGTGATTTGGATTCTGGAGTGTATTATATGTATAGTGTTGATAATTCTAATGATATATCTAATGTTATTGGATATTATAAAGTATTATCTATTTATATATTAATAGTTAGTTTAGTTTTTATGTTATTTACATTTTTATTATTTTCTAATTTTATATTTGTATCTATTTCATATTGTAAAAAAGAAATTGGTATATTAAGGGCAATGGGTGCAACTAGTAAGGATGTTACTAAAATATTTGCATATGAATCTATAATTGTTGGAATATTATCATTTATTATATCAGTTATAGGATGGATATGTATTGGCAATTTATTAAATAACTCAATATTTGGTAGTATGTATTATATATTAAATGGCATTGTTTTACATCCTTTGGTGCCTATTATAACATTTGTTTTTACAATATCTATATCATTATTAATAACAGTAATTTCTACTGGTAGAATTACTAAAATTAAACCAATAGATGCAATATTAAATAAGTAAATTAAAACTGATTAGGTTTTATCTAATCAGTTTATTTTGTAATATATTATGTTTCACTTTATCTTTATAGTATTTTTTATACATGTCTGGAATTTTTATTCCCTACTTTTAATAATATTTCTAATATACCTGCTTCTATTAAGATGTGTAATAGTTCTTGAATTTTATCATCTTTAACTATTATTTTTTGTGCAGATTTATCTTCTATATTTAATGTTCCTAGTTGATTTATATATACACATGGGTTAGTTAAACTGAAATTTTTCATAGTTATATAAAATATATAGATATTTTTTAAAATTTATAATATAATATTTTTATTAAAAAATTATTCAATATTTTTATATTGATAAGGGGCGTTTTATTTATGAATAAAGATAAAATAATAGATAGTATTAAACAAAAATTTAAGTTTATGAAATTAAGTAGTAGTTATATTTTAAAAACTATTGATAAAGCGTTAAGTACAAGATCTGATCCAAATGTTTCAGAGCAAGTAATTATTGAATATATAGAAAAATATTACTATAAGTTAATCGCAAAAAAAACTATTAATAATGATTTAAAATGTATAAATAAGTATATTGATTATTATAAAGATGATAAAAATCTTGTTGAAAGAGTAGATTCTTTTTTGAAGAATTTACATGTTGAACTTCCGTTTAGTGTTTATGTAAACTTATTTAAGGAAAATTCATTTTTGAATAATGCTGTTTCTAAAATAGTGGGTAATAATTATCATGAGTATTATGAAAATTATTTATTAAGTGCTTATTGTGTTATTAATAGTGCAGTTGATGAAGAAAATTTACATGATTTAGATGAAAAGATTGATAATGATTCTGATATTAAGTACGATGGTGCTTTTAAAATATATTTAAGAGAAATAGAAAAATATCCAATGCTAGATGCTAAAGAACAAAGGGAATTGTTATTACAATATAGGAATTATGGTGATATGGCTGCTAGGGAAAAATTAGTTAATTGTAATGCAAGACTTGTAGTATCATGCGCTAAAAAATATTATTATCGTTGTAAAGATAGTTTACAAATGATGGATTTAGTTATTGAAGGAAATATAGGACTTATGAATGCAATAGATAAGTTTGATATTTCATTAACATATAATTTGACTACTTATGCTGTGTTTTGGATAAGGCAGAGAATTGATAGATGTATTGACAATAGTGGCATTTTAAGAGTTCCTGTTAATATTAGACATGGTTATAGAAAGTATTGTGCAGTTAAACAACAATTGTCATCAGAGGTTGGTAGAGATGTTACTGATGAAGAGGTTGCCAAAAAACTTGATATATCTGTATCTAAGATAAGAGAATATGGAAAAGCCTCACAATCAGTAGTAAATATTGACCAGTCTGTAGGTGAAGATGATGATGCTAAATTAGGTGATTTTATTGCTGATGAAAAGGGAATTGATGATAATTTTGAAGTTATAACAGATTTAAGAAGAGTAATGGATTTAGTTAATCTTAGTGATAAAGAAAGAGCCGTTATTACAATTAGATATGGGTTAGATGGCTCTTCAACTACAACTCTTGAGGAAACTGCAATGGAATTATATAGACTTGGTATTACTGAAAATCATGTAACTAGGGAGCGTATAAGGCAAATAGAGGCAAAGGCTTTAAAAAAACTTAGAAATAACGATAGAATTAGGCAATTAGGTGTATATTGTGGTTTAGATATTGGTAATCATAGTAATGTACTTCGATACCCTAGCAATACATATAATAGAAATTCTGACAATAGAAATTCTGATAGTCGCAATAATATATCTAAATGTGCAAGTAATAATAGAAAAATTAGTGAGTCATCTGAAACTAGTAAAAATGTTAATTGTGAAAATTCAATTGATGAAAATAAACTAAAAAGTGGAAAAATATATGAGTATTTTAAAAATTTACCTTTTAACTTAGTTTATGATGCATTAAAAGCGGTAATTAATTTTAATAGAGAAATTATATTAAAATATAACTCTGGTTTAAAACTTTCAAAATATGAGGAAGGTGTTTTTTATAATATTGTATTGCCAAAAATTAGGACACAATTGTTAATTTGTGTAGAGAATAATGAAAAAAATAATATTGATATTTTAAATCCAAATATTTCATTTTATAATGATAGTACTGGTAATTTTAATAGGATTATTGAGAATTTAAAACTTGGTAATTATTTAGATGCAAGGAAATTACTTGAGGATATGTCTTCAGATAAAAATTATAATTATTTTAAATGTTATGGATTATTAGAAAGATTAGAGAATAATTATGATCAAAGTATGGAATATTATAATAGGTGTATGGGATTTAAAAAATATCAGTCGAGTTCGTTTATTGAACTTGCAAATTTGAATATTCAGATGGGCAATAATGATATAGGAAGGAAAATGTTAGAAACTCTTTTTGGGGATAAAGATTATCATTTTAAATCTAAAATTAACACTATTTATTTAGATATATTAGAAGGTGAATATAAACATGCATATGAGTTATTGAATAAAATTTCTATTCCGAACTTAAATCAAGATGAGTTATATATATATAATTTCATTTCTAAGTTTTTGGATTTAAGATTTGGTGTTCCACAGTTCAGTGCTCGTTATTCATATAGTTATAGATGTTTATTAGAAAATTACAATTTATTGTATGTATTAGATCATTTATCTAAAGAGGAAAATTTTATTAATGGTATTAATCATGAGAATTTTTTACAAGATATGGCTGGTAAAATAGTGGGGGTAAATGCTAATCATTATGCACTTTTTGATATGTATAAATTTCATTTAGATTCTTCTATAGGTTATTGTTGTTGTAATCTTACTAGTGATGTTTGTGTAACTACACAGATAGGTACTAAAAATATAATTGATATTAAACCTATAATATTATCTCAAGGATATGACCTAGATGATAATTTACATAGTGAGAAATTGAGGGTTAAGAGAAAATAGAATTAAAATATTGTATAAATATATGAAAAAAGGGTTCATATCATTTACTGGATTGAACTCTTTTTATATCAATTTTTTTTAAAAATATTAAATAGTATATCGTATTTAATTGACTTGCAAACTTAATTAATTTTTTGGATTCATTAGTTCTTAAGTATTCTGTCTTTAGATCTGTTATTAGTGGAATAGCCATTGTCAATCTTATCCTATCTAAAGCATCTGCATCTTTTAAAATTCTATATATTGTTCTAAATTCTTCTAAGTCGACTTGGTGTTTAGTTGCAATTATATTTTCCTCATTATCATTTTTAGAATGTATTTCCATTGCTGCTTTTAATAAACTTTTATATTGTTGGTTAGAATAGAATTTATCATCTTTTATTACTTCATCAACTTTATTACTACTTCTTTCTCCATGATATTTATCTTCAATGTCATTTTTTCTTCCAATATCATGATATTTACATGCATCTAGTATTATTTTTGTTTTAGCATAATCTAGTTTTTGTTCACAACATATAATAAGTGCGTATATTAAAACTTTAATGTTATGGCTTATACCATGAGTGTTGCTTTTATATAAAGCATCTATATTTATACTTTTTATTTCATCAATTAAAAATTCTTTTAAATTGTTCTGTTCTAAATATTTTTTTAATATAATTATATCGAACTGAGGAACTCTATGCTTATCCTCTATAGACTTATATTTTGTATATTCTTTATTATAATTTATAGAAAAATATGAATCAGTGTTATTTATAAGGTCTATAAAGAATATTTGTTCTTTTGTAATGTCACTCATTTTATCACCATAAATATTATACTATACTTTTTTAAATTTTTGTAATATAATATATATGTAAAAAAATTTTAAGGAGAGTTTTATATGAAAAAAGCGTTTTTATTTATTTGTTCATTGCTTTTAATAACTGGTTGTAGTTTATCTAAAAGTGATGATAAATCTAAGATGGTAGATTTTAGTAGTTATAATGATAAATTTACTGTAACTGCTAGTGACAAATGGAAAGCAGTTTCTAATAAGGGTGAACTTAACGAATCTGCAGACATTGAGATTTCAGATGCTAAAAATCAAAAATATATGATAGCACTTATGGAATCTAAGGCGGATATATCATGGAATTATGATGAATATAGTGAATTTATATTAAATCAAAATTCTACTATATATGATGTAACACTAGATGATGTAAAGACTACTAAAATAGGTGGTTACAATGCTAACTGGGTAGAATTTAAAACTCAACCCAGTGGAATCAATATATATATGAGAATATATGTTGTAGAAACTGAGAACTATTATGGACAAATTCTTATCTGGACAAAATACAGTTCTAAAGATGATGTAAAAGATGAATTTGATAAAATAGTTTCATCATTTAAAGAAGTTAAATAATTATATAGGTATAATTAAATTTAAAAATCAAGAAAATTTTCTTGGTTTTTTTGTGTTTTATAGTACGTAACTTTTATATTTTTTGTACATAATATATTTGGTGATAAGTATGAGAATAAGACTTGGGTATGTTGCACTTAGTAAATGTATTGATGAAACTACATCTAGTACTATTACATATACTTCATATATTGCAAGTAATAATGGAGATGAAAAACTAGATAAAGCAATTAAATCTAATTTATCAGCACTTTCTCTTATTATAGATTATAATATTAAAAATAATATTCACTTCTATAGATTAACATCAAAACTTATTCCACTTGCTACTCATAAAGAAGTTAAATTTGATTATTTAAATAAATACAGTGATTTATTTGAGAGTATTGGTGATAAAATTATTGCTAGTAATATGAGAGTTGATACTCATCCTGATCAATTTGCTGTTTTAAATAGTACTAAAGTAGATGTTGTTGAAAATACTTTTAGAATACTCGAATATCATTATAATATACTTAGGTTATTAAAAATAAAACCTACTATAATACTTCATGTTGGAAGTGGTGAGTTTGGTAAAAAAAATAGTATTAGTAGATTTATAAATAATTTTAAGAAATTAAATATTAATATACAAAAATCAATAGTTATTGAAAATGATGATAAAATATATGATGTTTATGATGTACTTGAACTTTGTAATAAAATAAATGTTCCATTTGTATTAGATTATCATCATCATATATGTAATGATTCCCATAATATTGATTTAAGCGATTATATTACTAGAATATTTGATACATGGGGAAATAATATACCAAAAATACATTTTTCTTCTCCTAAAAGTAAATTAAAAAAAGAATTTAGGAGTCATAGTGATTATATAAATGTATTTGATTTTATTAAATTTTTAGAGTTTATTAAACATTATAATAGAGATGTAGATATAATGTTAGAAGTTAAGGAAAAAGATGAAGCATTGTTTAGATTAGTTAGACAGTTGAAACTTTATACTGATTATAAATTTATAGATGATACAACTATTGAATTGTGATAATATTCTTAATATTATATGATACAATATTAGTGGAGATGGTATTTATGAAAGATATAGTTGATGTGGCATCTACTTTAGGAATTTCTTCTTCCTGTTATGAACTTTATGGTAAATATAAAGCAAAGCTAGATTTATCTTTAATTAATAATAAAAATTCTAATTTAATTTTAGTTACTTCTATCAATCCTACTCCTATGGGTGAGGGAAAAACTACTACTGCGATTGGTTTAAATGATGCGTTAGTTAAATTGGGTAAGAAAAGTGTTGTAGTTTTACGTGAACCTTCATTAGGACCTGTTTTTGGAATGAAAGGTGGGGCTACTGGTGGTGGTTTGGCAAGTGTTGTACCAAGTGATGATATTAATTTGCATTTTACAGGTGATTTTCATGCGATTACATCATGTAACAATTTATTATGTGCAGTAATTGATAATCATTTATTTCAAGGTAATTTACTTAATATAAATCCTGACAAAATAATATTTCCAAGATGTGTTGATATGAATGATAGGGCACTTAGAAATATAAATATTGGAATAGACTATTTTGAGAGAAAGGATTCTTTTGTTATAACTGCTGCTTCTCCTATTATGGCTATCCTTTGTTTAGCAACTGATTTTTTGGATTTGAGAAATAGGTTAGAGAATATGTGTGTTGCATACTCTTATGATAATAAACCGATATATATATCAGACTTAGGATGCGTCGGTTCTATGATGGTTTTACTTAAAGATGCGATAAAACCAAATTTGGTTCAAACGCTTGAGGGAAATCCTGCAATTATACATGGCGGTCCATTTGCTAATATAGCGCATGGTTGTAACTCTGTAATTTCTACTAAAATGGGTATGTCTTTAGCAGATTATGTTGTGATAGAAGCAGGTTTTGGTGCAGATTTGGGGGCTCAAAAGTTTTTTGATATTGTATCCAAAAATTCTAATATAAAACCAGCAATGGTTGTTATAAATGTTACACTGAAGTCTTTAAAATATAATGGTGGATCGTCTAAGGAAGATGTCAATAATATAAATATAGAAAGTTTGTTGAAAGGTATTGAAAACTTAGATGTACATATTGATAATATGAAAAATTATATTGATAATTGTTTAGTATGTCTTAATAAATTTTCTACTGATACTAACGAGGAAATAGATACATTAATTGATTATTGTTGTAAAAAGAATGTTAAGTTTGCTGTAAATGATTCTTATACTTTAGGAAGTAATGGTGCACTTGGTTTTGCTAAAAATGTAATTGATATGTGTAATAATAACGCTCAGGTTAATTATTTATATTCTAATGACTTATCAATAGTAGATAAGATAAACAAAGTATGTACTAATATTTATAGGGCAAGTAATGTAATATATAGTGATATTGCAAGAGAAAAAATAAACTTTTTAGAAAGTCTTGGATATTCAGATTTTGATGTTTGTATAGCAAAAACTCAATATTCTTTATCTGATAATCCTAAATTAATAGGTAATACGTATGGATATGATATGCATGTTACTGATATTTCGTTAAATAGTGGTGCTAAATTTATAGTTGTTTATATGGGTAATATTATTGCAATGCCCGGTCTTGGGAAGGGTTCAAACTATTTAAATATTGATATAGATAATAGTTTTAAAATAAGTAATCTTAGTTAATGATAATAATTATTTAGTAAACTTGCGGAAATGTAGGTTTTTTAAATTTTTATAAATAAAAAACTCGCTTCTTTGAGATGCGAGTTTATGCTTCTTGATTAGGCTCCTTTTTTGTAAATTTCGCTTTTATTGCAATTATTATCGGTATTCCTAGTAAGAATATAAACATCATATTAGGGAATATTTTTAATAGGAAACTTTGTGCTTGTGTATGATTTTTAAATATAAATTCAGATAATATAAGTGCTATTATGCTTATTATTACTATAATAGTAGTTATTATTTTTTTATTATTTATATTAAATGTTACTTTTATGTTTTCGCATACATAATATAGGCTAAGTGATAGGGTTATAAAGAATGCGAATAACCAAGTTAGAGAAATCATTGATTCTAATCTTTGAAGTGAGTTGAATAATGATATTCTTTTTAATACATGATATTCTGGGTATGCGAATGTCTGTGCTAGATTTATTCCAAATATTCCTGTTATCATAAGCATTACAAGTATTATTGCTAAACTAGATAGTGCATACATGATTATGACATGTTTTTTTGTTTTATTATTATTAATTATATTTTTCTTTGGTATTATTGTCAGTAGAAATAATGGCAGTAGATTATATGCAATAAAATTGTAACTTCCCTTTAATACAGGTACAATTCCATCTTCCATGAATGGTAATAAATTATTTATTTCTATTTGTGGAACTAGAGAGAATACTATTAGTAAAAATGCCAATATATTTACATAAAACAATATTAGACCTGTTCTTGCAATAGTATTAAATCCTTTATGTATAATATATATTATAGGAATTAGGAATGCAACTGTAATAGCAAAAGTAGGCGTTGCATTAAGAAACTGTGAATTTACAAAATCTCCTAGATTCCAAAATGTAATAATTGCAAATGTAAATATAAACACACACAGTATTGCATTTATTATTTTCCCGAAAAACTTACCAAATATTTTTTCGTTTAATTGTATTATATTTAAATCTGGATTAGAGTCCATTATATATAAATATATAAGTAGAGGTATAAATCCAAATATGAATCCTATTAATATACTTAAATATCCATTTTGTTTTCCGTAAAATAATATGTTAGTGTATGATATACCAACAGCACTAGTTCTTAATAAATGGTATACAATACTAGAAATACATAAACTTTCGGTTTTTCTATGATTCATTTTTCTTATATACCTCCTCTATTGTTTTATTTGATGTTCCTTTTGTTTTTAAATTTATATCTGTTTTAATCTCATATTCAAGATTTGGAAATGTTTCTTCATCCCAATTGTCTTTTAATTTTTTCCACTCTTTTGGATATCTTTTGTAATATTTACTACCAAAACCAAACACATCACTTTTGTATTCTTGTACGACTTCTAATGCTTCTTTAATTGTTTTTTTAAGTTCACTTTCCATTGATTTTTGAACATCTATAATATTTTTTTCATCTGTTAAATCTATTTTACAGTTTGCTTCTGTTATATATCCAGTTGCTTTGACATTTATCTTTATTTTTAAGTCCTTTGTTATTTCTGATGAAGTTTTTAATGAGTTTAGATTAGCAACTATATAACTATCTTCTTCTTCACCTTTACATTTAGCATGTATTTTTGTTTGTTTAATTTTTGAGTTTATAATATTTATTCCAATTGACTCTCTTTCGGATACAAACCCTAATAATTTATCATTTTTTAGTATTGCCAAATTAGATAAATTAAGATATGTATCTGGTTCTGATTGTTTAATATTTTTTTGGTCTTCACCTTTTTTTTCATTTCCTTTTATAGTTATACTAGGAAGTATTGGGTTAATACCTTGATTAAGATAAGTTTGTATAAAGTCATTATATGATATTTCAACAGCAGAACCTATGAATTTAGCACTTGTTACTAGCATTAGTGATACGTTTTGTGATGGGAATGTTTCAAGTGGAGATATTATCTTTAATATGTCCCCTGCTTTTGTGTCTCTTGAGATTAGTATATTAAATTTATTAGGTGAGTTGGGATCTCTTATTAAGTAATCTAGTATATTTCCAACACCTTTCTTAGCGAGTTCTTCTCCAATTATAATTATGCTTATGTGTTTTAGATATAATTCTTTTGGAAGTTTTAATTCTATGTTTTTCAATGCTTCAGTCATCGTCTTCCCAGTTCCTTCAAATACAGTTATTTGGGCTTCTCCTTCTTTTGAACTACCTTCTGTTTTTTGGGCATTTGATATGAGCGCAGTTAATTTATATTTGTCATCTTCCCAGTCAATAGAAATACCAGTTGCTATTGCTATTTCATTTAATTCACTATAATTCCAGCAACCTGTTAAAAGTACTGGTAATAATAGTATTATAATTAATCTTTTTTTCATCTAATCACCCAACCTTGTTCTGTTTTTAGTTAAATAGAATGGTCTTTTCTTTAATTTTGAAGTAGGTGCTTTATATAAAGCATCTTTTTGTTCTTTAAGAAAGAATGGACTAAAAGGCGCTAGATAAGGAGTTTCGTAGTTTTCCATACTTACAAGTTTTATTATTAGAATTAATATTGATACAGTAACACCAATAATTCCTAGGAATGCGGATGTGAATATAAATAAAAGTCTCCATAATCTTATCGCATTTATAAAATCTATATCCGAGAATGTTAAACCACTAATTGATGTGATTGATACGATTATTACTACTATTGGTGAAATAATACCAGCATTAACTGCTGCCTCACCTAAAACTAATGCTCCAACTACGCTTATTGCCGTTCCCATTACATTAGGTGTTCTAATATCTGTTTCTCTTAATATTTCAAATGCAGAGAGTAGTAGTAATACTTCTATTAATGTTGGGAATGGCACCGTTTGTCTTTGCACGGATAATGAGATAAGCAAACTATCAGGTACTAATTCTTGATTTATAGTAGTAAGTGCAATATATATTGCAGGTGTTAGAAGAGTTACTATAAATGCCGCAATACGTAAAAATCTTGTAAATGTAGTATTTATTGATTTTTGGTAATAATCTTCAGATGAGTGTATAAAATCAATAAATGTTCCAGGTATTACTAATGTAAATGGACTGTTTTCTACTAAAATTACTATTTTACCATCAAGTAGGGATCCACAAACTACATCTGGACGCTCTGTACTTACATATTCTGGGAAGGCATCTAATTTACCACTATTTAGAAAATCTCTTATATAACCACTATCTAATACACCATCTATATCTATACTTTCTATTTTTTCTTTTATTTTATTAACTGTTTGACTTTCAGCAATATCTTGTATATATGTTATACATACTTTTGTCTTTGTTCTTCTTCCAACTAATACTTCATTGAATAAAAGATTAGGGTCTTTAATCCTTTTTCTTATTAATCCAATGTTAACCATATGATTTTCTGTAAAACTGTCTTTTGGTCCTCTTATTATTGCTTCAGTTGTTGATTCAGTAATACCTCTATCTAGTTTTGTCTTAGTTTCAACGGCTATACATTGATTATTTCCCTCTACAAGAACACATGTAAAACCAGAAGCCAAATGAAAGAAAAGATCATCATAGTCTTTTAAGATTTTTGTTTTACTATTAAGCAAATTATTTTTAATTATGTCAAATAAATTATCAAAACTAATTATTCTTCTTTTCTTTACTGTATCTGTTAGCGATCTCATTAAAAAGTCACTTATCTTATCATCACTACTTACACTTTCTAAGAAAATACATGCTATATTAGTTTTACCTATTTTTAATTTTCTATCTGCAATATCTGAACTGTTTCCATTCATCTGTCTAATAGTATTTATTATAACATCAATATTGTCATCTAAATATTTCATAATTATCCCTCAAATTTATTATTTCAATTGTTAATAAATTTATACATTATATTTACATTTTGTTGTAAATTGTATTATGATTTAATTTTTTTTAAACTTTAAAAGTGTTATAATGTTAATATGGGTGATACTATGAAAAAGAGTACAATGAAATATAAAAGAAAAACTTTGATTTTATTAGTAATTCTTACTGTTCCAACAGTAGCGCTTTTTTGTAGTTTTAGATCTTCTTATAAACAAGTTAATGAAAAGTTAAAAGAAAAAGAAGCATTAAAAGTTCAATATCAGGAATTAGTTGATGAACAAGATGCGTTAGAAAAAGAGGTAATTAGATTACAAGATCCTGAGTATATTGCTAGATATGTTAGAGAAAAGTACATGTATTCTAAGGAGGGTGAATTAATACTTAGAATTTCAGAGTAATAATTATTTTATAAAGAATAAACATCTTAAATCATTAGTATTTAGTTAGATGTTTTTATTATTTTAAATATTTGTATATAAATATTATGCGCAATCTTGTAAATAATTATTTTTTGTTTTAAAATTATATTGGTGATAATATGGATAAAGCATATCAGTTTTTAGTTAGAGATTTAGGGCTTTCATATAAAGATACAGTTGTTATTGCTGTATCTGGTGGACCAGATTCTATGTCTCTTTTACATTATATTAATAGTTTAAGAAAAGAATTTGATTTAACTATAGTATGTGCACATGTAAATCATAATATTAGAAAAGAAAGTGCTTCTGAAAAAGAATATTTGGAAAATTATTGTAATTTGAATGGAATTATTTTTGAGTCAATGATTATTGAAGAATATGGCGAAGATAACTTTCATAATGAGGCTCGTAGTAAAAGATATAGATATTTTGATTCGATTGTTAAGAAATATAATTCTACGTATTTATTTACTGCTCACCATGCGGATGATTTAATTGAAACTATATTGATGAGAATAGCAAGAGGATCAACTATTCATGGATATGCTGGATTTTCTAAAGTAGTTGATATTGGAAGTTATAGAATAGTTAGACCATTTATAGAATATACTAAAGAGGAACTGTTAAATTACTGTAATAAAAATAAAATAAAGTTTGCTACTGACGCTTCTAATGAAAAAGATGTATATACAAGAAATAGATATAGAAAATATGTTTTACCTTTTTTAAAGAGTGAAGATCCAAATATACATGAGAAATTTATGAAGTTTAGTAACACATTATTTATGTATGATGATTATATAAATAAACAACTTGAATTAGTAATAGATGATGTTTATAAACAAGATACAATAAATGTTGATAAGTTTATGATGCTTGATTATGTACTTCAAAATAAACTTGTCAATCGTGTACTTGAATCAATTTATAATGATGATTTGATGCTTATTACGGATGTTCATGTTAATTTAATAATAAACTTAATACGCTCATCTAAACCTAATTCATATATATATTTACCTAATAATGTAAAGGCAGTTAGAAGTTATGATATTGTATCTTTTGTCTTTGAAGAGGAGGTTCTAAATTCATATGATGTTGAAATACTAGAGCATGTAAATCTTCCTAATGGTATGAATATATCTATTGTAGATAAATCTAATGATAGTAGTAATTTTGTATGTAGACTTAGTACAAAAGATGTCGTTTTTCCTCTTCATGTTAGGACTCGTTTAATTGGTGACAAGATGGAAATTAAGGGGATGATTGGGCGTAAAAAGATAAGTGATATATTCATAGATGAAAAGATTTCTACACATGAAAGAGAGTTATGGCCAATTGTAGTTGATTCAACTGGTAAGATAGTTTGGCTTCCAGGCCTTAAAAAATCTAAAAATGATAGGTCAAAAGATGAAAAGTATGATATAATACTTAAGTACTATTAATTAAAAAGGAGGAATTTATGAACAAAACAAATGCAAAAAGAGGAATATTACCATATATATTTTTGTTCATTTTTATATTAAGTATTGTTTATGTAGTAAACATTTTTAATGTAAAAACTAATGTCTTAACTGAAAATGAGTTTTTTACTAATTTAACAGAAAATAAAATTACAAAGATGAGTATAACTCCTAGAACAAATGCTTCTGTAATTGAAATAGAAGGAAAATTAGAGGGTTATTCTGATAAAGAAAAGTTTTTTATAAGATTACTTAAATCTGATGAGGTTATTAAAAAGATTGAGGAAGCAAAGGTAAATAGCACTGTAGATCCTAAGTATAATGCTGATCCAGATTCTAGTACATTATTAAATATTGTATTTAACTTCTTGCCACTTATATTATTAGTTGCATTTACATTCTTTTTCTTTTCTCGTCAAATGGCTGGAAATAATAAATCTATGGATTTTGGAAGAAGTAAGGCTAGACTTGTCGATGATAAGAAAAAGACTACTTTTGAGGATGTTGCTGGGTTAAAAGAAGAGAAAGAAGAAGTTAAAGAACTTATAGATTTCTTAAAAAATCCAAAGAAATTCCAAAGATTAGGTGCTAGAATACCTAAAGGAGTATTATTAGTTGGTCCTCCTGGTACAGGTAAAACTTTACTTGCTAAAGCAGTTGCAGGTGAGGCAAATATCCCATTTTATTATATAAGTGGATCTGACTTTGTAGAATTATTTGTGGGTGTAGGTGCTAGTCGTGTTAGAGATATGTTTAAACAGGCTAAATTAAACGCTCCATGTCTAATATTTATAGATGAAATTGATGCTGTTGGTCGTCAAAGAGGTGCTGGTTTAGGTGGAGGACATGATGAAAGGGAACAAACATTAAATCAATTATTAACTGAAATGGATGGTTTTGGTGCGAATGAAGGTATTATAATTATAGCCGCTACTAATAGACCAGATGTACTTGATCCTGCACTTTTAAGACCAGGACGATTTGATAGACAAGTAACAGTTAATTTACCAGATGTAAAGGGTCGCGAAGAAATCCTTGAAGTACATTCTAAAAATAAGAAATTCTCTAAAGATATAACTATGAGTTATTTAGCAAAAAGAACTCCTGGTTTTAGTGGAGCAGATCTTGAAAATTTACTTAATGAAGCAGCCCTACTTGCAGTTAGAAGAGATAAAGAGACAATTACTATGTCTGAATTAGACGAGGCAACAGATAGGGTATTAATGGGACCTGCTAAGGTATCTAAAAAATACACTGAACAAGAGAAAAAGGTAGTTGCTTATCATGAAGCAGGACACGTTGTACTTGGTTTAAAATTAGATGCTGCTAATGTTGTACACAAGGTAACTATTATTCCAAGAAGCGATGCTGGTGGATATGCAATGATGATTCCTAAAGAAGAGAAATTTACTGCAACTAAAAAAGAACTTATTGAACGTATTACTGGATTATTAGGTGGACGTGTTTCAGAGGAACTTACATTTGGTGAAGTTACAACAGGAGCACATAATGACTTTGAAAAATCAACTAAAATAGCACGTGCAATGGTTACTGAATATGGTATGAGTAATTTAGGACCTATGCAACTTGAACATCAAGAAGCAGGTGTATTCTTAGGAAGAGATTACAATAAAACAAGAAATTTCTCAGATCATGTAGCACATGAAATTGATTGTGAAATTAGAAGAATAATAAATGAGTGTTATGATAATGCTAAAAAGATTATAAGTGAAAATAAAGATTTACTTAAACTTATTGCTGAGGCATTGATTCAATATGAAACATTAACTCAAGAACAAATAGAATATTTAGTGGAAAATGGTAAAATGCCTGATGAAGTTGCCCTTGAAACTTTATCACTTTCAGAACTTAAAGATATGGCTAAAGAAAAAGGTATTGAAGGATATTCTAAGATGAAAAAAGATCAATTAATTGATGAATTAAAGAAATAGAAATGCAAAAATAAAATTTGCATTTTTTTTTTTGACATATTTATAAATTCTTATTGTAAAAAAAACTTAATTTATGATATTATTCTAGTGAATACTTTTATGGTGGGGATTTATATGAATGATAAACATATTTTATGTAAGGTATTTGTAAGTTTAATTGATGATATTATAGAGGACTCCTCTAATTTGAATCATAATATTAATATTAACTTGTTTAAAACCTTAAAAAATAATCTGGGTAACTTAGACGAACTTGAAGGTAACCTTAAATCGTATTTGAATATTGTTTTAGGCTTTAAATTTGATTATTCTTCATTTCTTAAAGAGGCAAGAGTGTGTTTTGAGAATATAATAATAAATGGTTCTTTAAATGATTTTGATAATATAAATGATTTTATAGTTAATTATACTAATAATTTAAGTGAAAAATTAGAGTTTAACAGATTATCATCAATTTTTATAGAATCTGCTAGAAAATTATATTCGGATGATTTAACGGGGTCTGCAATTATAAATAAAGGAAATTCATTTGTGATAGAAAGACCTTCAAGAGTAGATGAAGAAGGATTGCCTACTATTACAATTACTGATATTTATGAATTAGAAAAAGTTTTGGTTAAGTTCATTGATGATATTAAGAATTCTAACAGTATGTATAAAATAGTGGTGATGAAGAGGGTATTCCATATATATTTAGTTCAGTAATTAGAAATGCTACTAGTGCAGATTTGTTAGATATTCAAAGATATATAGTTAAGTATGATTCTTTTATAACTGATACTACTTTTGACGATTTAAAGGCTAGTAAATTTTTGGGGACATTTATGGGTGATAATATTTATGTTAGATTAAGAAGGGCACCTGTTAGTTATGAAACACCATATTTTTTGAGTTTTTATATGAATTTTGATAATAAAATAGTTGAGTTACCGAATATTAGATTTGGATTAGAAAACTTAGACAATAAGAAAATAATGCATATTTTGGCTACCCAATCTTCACAGGATAATGAGCGTTTTGACATGTGTAATAAACTTAGTGATTGTTATAAAACATTTTTAGGTGGTGTAAGTAGTTTTAGAGAATACAATCCTTCACATGTTGTTTCGATTATTTTAACTTTTGGATTAGTTAGAGGATTAGGTATTACTGATGTTAATATTGTTGATTACATGCCATTTAGATATCAAAGATTAGTATTAGAAAATCATAAAAATAAAGATGAATTAGATTTGTTACAACATAGATTGACTAACAAACAACTTTATAGTTATCTTAGGGCGTGTGAATATTTTAATGGAATTGACGTTTGTTCTTATCCTGAACTTGATAATAATTTAAAGTTGTTTTTATCAAATAATATATCAACTGATAATTCGCAATTAAATGAATTATATGATATGTCATATAAATTAGGTGTTTCACTTAGTAAAAGTAATATTCAAGACTCGGATCAATTTAAACTGTTATAATCAACAGTTTTTTTCATAGAAATACGATCAATTTCTTTTATAAATTTTTAATTTATAGTATAATTATTATGTGGTGATTGGCGTGTTTAAGATTGGTAATGTTGAAATAGAAAATAATATATGCTTGGCACCTATGGCTAGTGTCTGTAATAGTGCCTTTAGACGTATTATTAAAGAGCAGGGTTGTGGTCTTATATACGCTGAGATGGTAAGTGATAAAGCAATAGTTTATGATAGTGAAAAAACTAAGAATATGCTTTATATGACTGATATGGAGCGTCCTATTGTTCAACAGATATTTGGGTCTGATGTGTCATCTTTTGTAGATGCTGCTAAAAAGGTTTACGAATATATGAAACCAGATATTATTGATATAAATATGGGGTGCCCTGTTCCTAAAATAGCACTTAAACAACAGGCAGGTTCTGCACTTCTAAAGAATCCTCAAAGGGTAAGAGAAATTGTGTCATCGGTTGTAAATAGCGTTCCTTGCCCAGTTACAGTTAAAATAAGAAGTGGCTGGGATGAAAAAAGTATAAATGCATGTGAGATTGCTAAAATATGTGAGGGTGCTGGTGCTAGTGCAATATGTATACATGGTAGGACAAGAAAACAAGGGTATAGTGGAAAAGTAGATCTTTCAATAATTAAGGAAGTTAAGAAGTGTGTTTCTATTCCTATTATCGGAAATGGCGATATAAGGACAGTTAAGGATGCTGTTAATATGTTGAATTTTACTGGTTGCGATGCGATAATGATAGGTAGGGGTGTACTTGGGAATCCATTTTTAATTAGACAAATATTAGATTATATAGAAAAAGGCACATATGATGAGATTAATCCAGTTCAAAAAATAGATACTGCTATTAAACATTTAAATTATTTATTAGAAACTAATACTGAAAAATTTTCTGTTTTAGAGATGAGAAAAAATATAGGGTGGTATTTAAAAGGATTACCTAATTCAGCACCCATTAAAGAAAGCATATTTAAAACTTTATCTAGTAAAGAAGTAATAGAGTTATTATTGGAATATAGAAAGGAGTTCATAAATGAATAGTAGTTTTATAAAAAGAATATTTGCATTTTTGATAGATATATTTATAGTAAACATAGTTGTTAGTATTTTTACTATGTTTATACCTATTAGTGAAAATGTGGCAAAACTTAATGAGCAATTAATGAATACTACTTCCCAGTATACTTCTGGTGAAATAGATGATTCTACATATTTATCTTTAGTGTATGATACTCAATATGACTTAGAGAAGGAATCAATACCAATTAATATAATATCTGTAGTAGTTCTACTATTATATTTTGTAGTATTACCTTATTATAATAATGGTAAAACTGTGGGTAAGAAACTTAATAATATAAAGGTTGTTAAAGCAGATGGTAGTAAATTAGAGATGAATGATTTAGTAATTAGATCATTAATAAATAATAGTATTTTTATATCATTATTAAAATTAGTATTGATTTTTATAATAGAAAATCATAAAATAATGGTTATTACTAGTATTGTACTTACATATATACAATCATTTATATTATTAATTTCATTAATAATGATAATATTTACTAAGAAAAAACAGGGACTTCATGGTATAATAAGTAAAACAGAAGTAGTGGAGGGATAAATGATGAAATCAGAACAAGAAAGAGTAAGATTGGAAAAACTAGAAAGTATTTCTAAAGTATGTAATCCATATCCAGAAAAGTATGAAGTTACTCATTCTTTATTAGAGGCTTCTATGCTTCCTGATGAAACTAGGGATGTTAGTATTGCAGGAAGAATAGTATTTTTAAGGAAGATGGGTAAATTATCTTTTATAAAACTAAGAGATATAGAAGCAGATTTACAAGTATCTATAAAAGTAGATCTAGTTGGTGAAGATAGTTATGAATTTTTTAAATCTAGTATAGATATAGGAGATTTTATTGGTGTTAGTGGTGAAATATTTACTACTCATACTGGAGAGAAGACTTTAAGAGCAGATACTTTTAAATTTTTAGGTAAGGCTTTAAAACCACTTCCTGAGAAATTTCATGGTTTAAGTGACCCTGAACTTTGTTATAGAAATCGTTATGTAGATCTAATAATGAATGAAGATACTAGAAAACGTTTTTTGTTAAGATTTAATTTCATTAAAGAATTAAGACGTTATTTGGAGGATAAAGGTTATTATGAAATAGAAACACCTATATTAAATAATAAAGCAAGTGGTGCGACTGCTAAACCATTTAAATCACATCACAATGCACTTGATATGGATGTATACTTAAGAATAGCGCCTGAGACATATTTGAAGAGGGCTATAGTTGGTGGTATTAATAAAGTATTTGAAATTGGTCGTTGTTTTAGAAATGAAGGAATTGATGCGACACATTTACAAGATTTCACTATGATTGAAGGGTATCAGGCATATTATAATTATGAAGATAATATGAAACTTATTCAAGATATGTTACAAACTATTATAAGTAAAATATGCGGAACATTAAATATACAAATAGGAGATAAATTTATTGATTTTAGTGGAACTTGGCCTAGAGTATCTTTTAGGGAATTATTAATTAAGTATTCTAATATTGATATAGATGTATATAATACTAGAGAAAAGTTATTATCTAAAATAAAAGAGGATAATATTAAGTTAGAAAGTGAAACACCAATAGAAAATTTGGGATTTGGTAATTTAGTTGATGTTCTATATAAGAAAGTAGCTAGACCTAATTTAATAAATCCTATATACTTAACTAGTCATCCGACAAGTTTATCTCCTTTGGCTCGCTCTAATGATGATAATCCTGAAATTGTAGATAGATTCCAATTAGTAATAGATGGTGCTGAAGTTGTAAATGCATATTCAGAATTAGTAGATCCACAAGAGCAAGAAAAACGTTTATTAGAACAGGCTAGACTTAAAGCAGATGGCGATGAAGAAGCAATGGAGATGGATTATGATTATATAGGTGCTATGGAATATGGTATGCCTCCAATATCTGGATGGGGTATGGGTATAGATAGAGTTATTCAATTATTAACTAATAGCGATAATATTCGTGATGTTGTCATGTTTCCGCTTATGAAACCTGTTAATAAAGAAGGGGATGGTAATATTGAAGAAGAATAATTTAATTAAAGTTATTGGTATTACATTTTTAATATTAATAATGTTATCATTTTTTATAAAACCATCTGTAGTTGATGGTAAAACTATTAGTACATCTCAATTAAACTCAATTGGTATAATAGGATTTGCACAAGTATTTTATACATTTATATCGCAAAACTTGGATGTATTAGTACTTGTTGTTATGGTTGGTATTATGTATGGAGTATTAAATAAGACAGATGCATATCAACAACTTACTAAGCATATTTCTAATAAGTTTAAAAATAAAGAAAAGTTTTTTGTATTAATATCAGTCTTAATGTTCTCTATATTATCATCAGTATTTGGGTTACAGATAGAATTATTTATATTTGTACCATTAGTATCCGCAATATTAATGCATTTAGGATATGATAAAAAAACTGTATTTGCTTCTACAATTGGTGCCATAATAATAGGTACATTAGGTGCAACATTTAACAGTGTTATATTATCACCTATAAATATTTATTATAATTTGACATATACAAGTCAAATATTTACTAAAAGTTTTATTTTGATAATGGTTTTATTCTTGTATATAACTCATGTTTTAAAAAGAGCAGAAGTATTGGAAGATATAGAATATTTAGAAATACCTAATTATGAGAAACCAATAACAGTTTCAAGAAAAAAATTACCGATGGTTCTTTATATAATAGTTATATTTATATTGACTTTTATTGGTGTATTTAAGTTAGGAGATATAGCAGGAATAGAATTATTTGCAACAATTAGAGAAAACCTAATGAATATTGCTATATTCAAGATTATTTTAGGTGAAATACCTGTATTTGGTAGTTTAGGATATATTGATTTAGCATATATGTTGTTCTTAGGTTCATTAATAATTGGATTTATATATAGTGTTAAATTTGATGATATGATTGATGGAATGTATAAAGGAGCAAGTAGAGTTTTTCCAGCAGCAATAATTTTACTAATAGTTAGTACAATACCTACAATTTCAACAAATTATTCATTCTATTTAACTATTGTTGGAAAGACCTTATCATTATTTAGCAATTTTAATATATTTATATCTACAGTTGCTACATTTATAACTGCGTTATTTGTTCCAAATATTTCACTTGGAGCAGTTCAATTGATGCCTTTAATAAATGCTACAATGGCATCCGATATTAATGCCTCTTCACTTATAGTGCAAACTATATATGGATTGGTTATGTTAATCGCACCTACTAGTTCATTGTTGATGTTTGGATTATCATATTATAAAATCAATTATACAGAATGGATTAAATATATCTTTAAATTATTCTTATATATACTTATTGTTTTAATGGCAATATTTATAATAGTTGTATTGATATAGAACTAATGTTATATTAAAAAATAGTTAACTATAAATTTTATATAATGTAATATAAGGTACTTGAAAATTTAAATATTAAAGTAAAGCAGATATTAAGAAATTGTTAATGCCTGCTTTTTTAATATTTAAAAACCTCTGTTTGTAAATTAATTTATTATTTGATAAATTGATAGCCAAGGAGGAAAATTATGGA
>CAOKET010000018.1 GCA_948467605.1 uncultured Mycoplasmatota bacterium
AACATATGATTTCTCATATGCTCTTTTTTTGAGTCTATTTTTATCAAACTAACTCAATTACTCTTCTGCTTTAGGTGCTTTATCTTTAGAATTTGTAGATAAACCATAGTATTCTCTAACCTTTTTTTCTAATTCATTTTTTAATTTTAAATCAGTTTTTAAAAGTGCTTTCACATTTTCTTTGCCTTGTCCTAATTTTTCACCATTATAAGCATACCATGCTCCTGTTTTATCAATTATTGAGGCATTTGCGGCTAAGTCTATTATTTCGCCTTCTTTGCTTATTCCCTCTCCATAAACTATTTCAACTTCGGCAGTTTTAAATGGAGGTGCTACTTTATTTTTAACTACTTTTATATTAGTCTTATTACCAATAATATCTGTACCATTTTTAATTTGTTCACTTCTTCTTATATCAAGTCTTATACTTGCATAATATTTTAATGCTTTTCCACCTGGTGTTGTTTCAGGATTTCCAAACATTACACCTACTTTTTCACGCAATTGATTTATAAATATAACTATTGTATTAGTTTTATTTATTATTCCAGATAATTTTCTTAGTGCTTGACTCATAAGACGTGCTTGTAATCCAACATGAGAGTCACCCATTTCGCCTTCAATTTCTGCTTGTGGAACTAAGGCTGCCACTGAATCTATTACTACAATACTAATAGCATTACTTCTTACTAAAGCCTCACAAATTTCTAAAGCCTGTTCTCCAGTATCTGGTTGAGATAGCAATAAATCATTAAGATTTACACCTAAATTTTTAGCATATACTGGATCTAGAGCGTGTTCTGCATCTATAAATGCTGCCTTTCCACCACATTTTTGTACTTCTGCTATTGCATGAAGTGCTACTGTTGTTTTACCACTTGACTCTGGTCCAAATATTTCAACTATTCTTCCCTTTGGTAATCCGCCCACTCCAAGAGCAGCATCTAGCATTAATGATCCAGTTGGAACTGTTTCTATTTCGACATGGGAGTTATCTCCAAGTTTCATTATTGCACCTTTACCAAATTGTTTTTCTATATTTTGTAGTACTTGATCTAAAGTTGTATCTGTTTCTTTTGATTTCATTCTTCTTTCATCCTTCCTTAACTATATTTTAATTATAAACAACACTTTTTGTTTTGTCAATACTTTTTTCGAACAATTGTTTGTTAAAATTTAAATATTTGGTTTATCATAAATTAAAAAAGTGATTAAACAAATTTTTAATCACTTATAACCTCATTTTCAATATTTCTAGAAAAGATTAATTTTTTATTTAATGAATAATATTTAAACATTGAGTATACTGATAGTATTGTTGCAAATATGATTATAAAGTTTGATACTCTTAATCCCATTAATTCAAATGGCAAGTTTTTAAAGAATGTCATTGATAGTCCAATCATCATAAATACTGATTTTATCTTACCACTAATACCTGCTGCTATAACTTTTCCCTTATTTGCTGCCATCATTCTTATCGCATCTACTACTATATCTCTTACAATAATAACTACTGCTATAAATGGACTAACCATGCCATTTGCTGCAAAAATAACTAATACTGAATTTACTAAAATTTTATCGGCAATCGCATCTAAAAATTTACCTAAATCTGTAACTAAATGTTTTTTTCTAGCAATTTTTCCATCTATAAAATCAGTTATACATGCAAGCACAAATAATACACCTGATATTATATATCTCAAATCAAGTTGAACAAAATCTTTAGTAAAAACAGGGAATTTTAGTCCAACATAATGAAATGGGAATGTAAGTAATATTATTATTACAATAGCAAAAATTATTCTAACTAAACTTATTTTATTAGGCAAGTTCATTGTTTCTATCCTCCATATTTACATAATTCATAGAAATTGAATCCTTAGCAACATTTTTTGCATTTAACTGTTGAACTAAGAAGTATATAATAAATAGAACTAATATACCAATAATTATAAATATACCTATTAATAATATTGGATATTTTTTACTTTTTCTAATTCTAGTATACGGAGAAACAACTTCATCTTTTTTATTTTTTTCTGATGTTTTAATGGCCTCTTCTATTTTATCCATTGGTATCTTTGATGTATAATCAAATAAAAATTCGTTAAATTCATCTATTATAGCAACTGAATCTAATCCTAAATACTTAGAATATTCTTTTATAAAATTTTTTAAATAAAAAACATCCTTAAAGGATTTAAAATCACCGTTTTCTATTTCCTGTAATTGGCTAGATCGTATTTTCAAATCCTCAGAAGCCTCTTCAATGCTTACACCAATCTGTTCTCTTGCTTCTCTTAAGGTATCTCCTATAACCTTCATAAATCACCTCTATATTAGAACAATATTCAAAATAATTTTGAGTATTTAAGTTTCTTATTAAAAATATAAATAATATCTTATAAGCCATGTTCTGTACCTAAAAGGCGGCAAACATTTATCTATCATTTCTGATCCTATATTTGATTCTTATTCTCATTTATAGGTTCCCCTACCATATTTGGGTTTCTCACTCACGGGGTTTACCTCGTTCCACTTTTAAGGTTTCCCTTAAACATCGTCACTATGGCACTTTTATATTTTATTAACCATAGATAAATCCTTAGGTTAATAAAAAGCCGTTAATAATAAAAATTATTACTCTAGGTTATTTTTTCCCTAGACGTGAACACTACTACCATCACAGGTAAGTGTGAGCATGGACTTTCCTCTACATGTTATACATGCAGCGTTTGCCCAGATATTATTTAATTGTCTTGACCATAAACTATTTTTTCTAAATGTGATAACCTTCTTAATATATCGACATTTGTGACTTCTTTGTCGCTTCCTTTAACTGCTTCTAAGCCGGCTTTTAAATTGCGAAGTTCTTTTTTTAACTCAATTATTTCATTTTTAGCCTCTTGGTTTTCAACATATAGTTCCTTATTAGTCTTAGCTATTTCTTTTATTGACATGATTATCTCATCAAGATAAGCATCAACCTCTTTCATTCCATAACCTCTTGTAACTACAGGGAATTCATGTTCAACCATTTCTTGAATTAAATCAGAAATTTTACTTAAATCCATATGAATCACCTCTTATATTATACAATATATTCTCTCAAAAAAACAAGTATTTGTCAAATAAAAAAAGAGACTAAATTTTTTCCCTTAATTTCTCCTTATATAGTACAACAAAAGTTTTCATTCTTGCATATCTTACATCACTAATCAATTTATTAAATACATTACTAAGATATATTTCTTCTGTCATATGATTCACCCAAAATTATATTAGCATATATAATAAATCGTTTTTAGTGATTCGACAAAACTAGATAAAACTAGAACATTTATTAATAAAATATAAATAATATATAAAACACTATTTATATTTTTATAAATTTTTAGTATAATTGTTATGGTGATTAATTTGAGGCTAAGATATTTTAATCAGAAAAATTTTGGTAACAGAGGAATGGCCCTTGAAAGTGATATAAATTTATCAAATGAATATTATTTAAATAATAATATTGCAGTTATATATAAAAAACCAACTCCTATTCAAGTTACAAAGGTAGAATATCCTTCTAGGAGTCATACAACAATAAAAGAAGGATTTTATAAATCACCATCAACTACAGACTATAATGGTATATATAAAGGAAAATATATAGATTTTGAAGCAAAAGAGACAAATAGTAAGACATCTTTTCCACTTAATAATATGCATCATCATCAAATAGAGCATATTGGAAGAATATTAGAACATGGTGGTATAGGTTTTATTATTATAAGATTTAATTTATTAAATGAGACATTTTTAATAAAGGGAAGAGATTTCATAGATTACATTAAAAATAATGATAGAAAATCTATTCCATATGATTATATAAAGACTAAAGGATATTTAGTTAAAGAAAAATATAATCCTAGAGTAGATTACATAGAAATAGTAGATAAAATAATTAAGGAGGAATCATATAATGGCTAGTATTAAGGAAAAATTTGATTCTATTTTAAAAAAAATAAAAGGTAAAGAAAAGGTAAAAAAAGAAAAAGTTCCTAAAGAAAAAAAGAAAAAAGAAGTTAAGTTAAATAAGAAAGGGAAACCTAAAAAGACAAAAAAACAAATATTTAAAATCATTCTTAATATCTTTTTAATAATTTGTATTCTTTGTTGTATTTTTGGATTAATATTTTCAATTTGGTTTGCAAATTATATAGTAAAGCATGCACCTGATTTTGATTCTAAAAATTTACTTTATAGTGAATCAAGTTTAATATATGACTCACAAGGTATTTTAAGGGAAGAGTTGGGTAATGAGAAACGTGATTTGGTAGAATATAATGATTTACCGCAAGTTTTAATAGATGCGATTGTTGCAACTGAAGACTCAGAGTATTTTCAACATAATGGTTTAAATATAGCGCGTTTTGCTAAGGCATCTGTTGGGCAAGTATTTGGAAAAATATTTGGAAAAGGCAGTGATGCTGGTGGTGCTTCTACTATATCAATGCAAGTTATAAAAAATAACTTTACAGATAAAACCTCTGAAGGATGGGAAGGTATAGTTCGTAAATTTACAGATATATATTTATCAATATTTAAATTAGAGAAAACTTATACTAAACAACAGATATTAGAATTTTATGTAAATAAACCATTCTTGGGTAGTAATTCATATGGTATACAAGCAGCAGCAAAAACATATTTTGGTAAAGATATAAATGATGTTTCCTTACCAGAGGCTGCCCTACTTGCTGGGTTATTTAAAGCACCTGGTTCATATGATCCATATTTAAATCCTGAAAATGCTTCTAAACGCCGTGATACTGTTCTTTATTTAATGGTAAGACATGGATATATAACACAAGAAGAAGCGGATGCTGCTAAAGCAGTAAGTGTTGAATCAATGTTAGTCGGCAGAGATACGTCAGTTAATCCATATTCTTCATTTATAGATACTGCAATTGAAGAAGTAGTAAAAAAGACTGGTTTAAATCCAAGAGATGTTCCAATGATAATATATACTACTATGATTCCATCAAAACAAGATCATATAAATTGTATAACTGATGGAGGATGTTATAATTTTCCTAATGATGTTGCACAAACTGGTATTGCAGTTATTGATGTAAATACTGGTGCGATTGTTGCGATTGGTGCAGGTAGACATAGATCTGAAGGTGGATACAACTTTGCAACACAATCAAAATTACAAATAGGTTCTAATGCAAAACCGATATTTGATTATGGTCCTGCAATTGAATTTAATAAATGGTCTACATACCAACCTATATTAGATGAAGCATACAGTTATAGTAATGGTAAAAGTATTAAAAATGATGATGGTGGTTATAAAGAACTATTGACTTTAAAAAGTGCCCTTGGTTTATCTAGAAATATTCCAGCACTAAAGACATTCCAACAGGTAGATAATAAGAACATATATAACTTTGCAACTAGTCTTGGAATAACTCCTGAAACTTCTAGTGGTTCAACTAATGTTCATGAAGCACATGCAATTGGCGCATTTACTGGAAGTAATCCACTACAATTAGCAGCAGCATATGCGGCTTTTGCTAACGGTGGATATTATATAGAGCCTTATTCTGTTACAAAGATTGTATATAGAGATACAGGTGAAACTGTAGAGTTTAATGCAAAGAAAACTAAGGTTATGGAAGAAACTACTGCATTTATGATAACTAATATATTAAAGTGGTCAACCGAGTATGGTATGAGTAAATCAGCATCAAATATACCTGGAATTGACATTGCTGCTAAAACTGGTACAACGAATTTTGATAGTGATTTTGTTAAAAAACATGGATTAAAAAATGCATTAAGAGATTTATGGGTAACTGGATACTCTCCAGATTATGCTGTTAGTATGTGGTATGGATATAAAGAATTTGATAAAAATTATTATAGTACAACTGCAAACTGGACTACTAGAAATACACTTTTTAAAGCAATTATAAAAGGTATATTTGAATACAATGGACACAGATTTAGTACTCCTAGTGGTGTAAGTTTAGTGTCAGTAGAATCTGGAACTGTTCCTGCAATGTTGCCAAGTGAGTACACACCTTCTGATATGATAGTACAGGAATACTTTATAAAAGGTACTGAGCCAACTGAAGTGTCACCTAGATTTAGCAAATTAAATAGTGTTAATAATTTGAATGCAAGTATAAACAAAAATGATGTTAAATTAACTTGGAATTATACAATACCAAATCATTTAACTGATGATTATCTAAGAAATTATTATAATAATAGTGTATTTGCTGGATATGAAGAAAAATACTATAACAAAAGAAAAGAAGAAGATAGTTGGAAATTAGGTAATATTGTATTTAATGTATATTTAAAACAAACTGATGGTACACTTAAATTTTTAGGTCAAACATCATCTAAAGAATATACTTATAACGTACAGGATAATACGAGTGATGAATTAGAGTTTGTTGTAAAAACAACTTATACTATTCTTTCAAATAATGAAAGTGATCCTGCAACAATAAAAATATCTACTAAAGATATAGAACCAATTCTTACACTTAGTTTATCAACTAAAAAAGAGATAACAATAAATGTTGGTTCAAGTTATTCTTTACCTTCAAAGGCACCTGTTATAGTCTTAGACAGTCTAACAGATGTCACTAGTTCTTCTGTGATTAAAACATCAATTAAAAAGGATAATGCTCCTTATTCAAGCACAAAATTAGATACTACTGCTCCTTGTACATATTTAATAACATATACTGTAACATATAAAGGTGTAAGTGACAGTATAACTCAGACTATAAAAGTTGTGAATAATAGTTCTAGTGGTTCTAGTAGCGGTTCTTCTAGTTCGTCATCTAGTAGTTCTAGTTCTTCTACTACTTCTAGTTCATCGTCTAGTAGTTCTAGTTCAAATTCTAGTTCTTCTAGCAGTAATCAGTCAAAAAAATAAGGTACTTTAAGTACCTTTTTATAATGCAAGCAAATATTCTTCAAAAGCAACAAACTTATCTATCTCACCAGTTTTTATTAATATATCTAAGTCTGCTAATTTTTCTATTTGTTCAAGTATTTCCTCATCGCTTATATTCCTTATTTTATTTTTAGCAAATTTAATTCTTCCTATTTTATAAATATCTAATATATTCATGATATCTTTTTCTAAATACCCTTTTTTAGTGAGTATCCTTACCTGATAAATTACTCTAAATTCTTGTGCTAACATTGCAATTATTTGTATTGGTTCTAAACCATTTTTAACAGATTCTTCATATATAGAAAACATCTTCTTTTTATCATTATTCATTATACTATCAATAAAATTAAATATATTATCATCTATACTCTCAAATACTAAATCATCTATTACTTCTTTAGTAATAAGTTCATCATACAATATAAGTTTATTTACCTCATTACTTATAAAATTAATATCAGAATTTACTCTATCAATTAAATACTTAATTAAACTATCGCTTATATTTATATTATTTTTAACAAATATATTTTTTGTATAATTAAATATTTGTTCACTAGACATTTCATTGCACTCTATAATATCAGCGCATTTATTTAATAAAGTATTAACCTTTTTTCTACTATCTAACTTTTCTAGGTTAACTATAAATATAATAATAGTAGTTTTAACTGGATTATTAATATAATCTATTAAATCATCTATATTGTGGTTTAATTTTGGTTTAGATGCACCTAAAAACAAAGAATTAGAACAAACTACATATTTTTTATCACTAAACATTGGCAATTCCCTAGCATATCCTAAAACTTCTTCTATAGTAATTTCTTCTAAATCATATGCTTCTTCAATATTATCACCAATTATCTTTTTTAAATTGTAATCTATTAAAAATTTATTAGTACCATATAAAACATAAATATTTTTCATCTTAACATCACATAGTAATTATAACATATAAAACACTTTACATAAATATTATATTAATTATACATAATAATAATGGTGAATAATATGTTCTATATAAATATATTTATATTATACTCTCTTTTAGGCCATTTATTAGAGATGGTATTTCAATCTTTTTTTATTGAAAATCCAAATAGTGGTATACTATTTGGACCTTGGACACCAGTTTATGGATTTGGTGCTTTAATAATAATTTTGACATATAAAACAATATTCAAAAAACTACACTTAAATAAGTTTATTGAAATAGTAATTGCATTTATAACTGTATCTATATTACTTTCTTTTATTGAATGGTTAGGTGGAATTTTAATAGAGAAAATATTTGGTATTATATTCTGGGACTATAGTGATCAAAGGTTTAATTTGGGAAGATATATTTCATTAGAAATGACACTTCTTTGGGGAAGTGCCAGTCTTATATGTTACTATATTGTACACCCTATACTCTATAAACTAATAGTAAAAATACCTAAAATTGTTACCTATATTTTTTCTATACTTTTTCTTATTGATTTAGTTTATACAATAGTATCTAAAATTTATTAAATTATTTTTGTAAATTTCTATAATATTTGTTATTTTCTAATAAGTCATGATGCATTCCTCTACCTACTAATTTGCCATCATCTATTACTATTATATCATCAGCAATTTTCATCAACTGTGGTTTATGGGTTATCATTAGTATAGTGTGGTCTTTCTTTAAATCTTTAAGTACTTTCATTACGTGTTTAGATGTATTAAGATCTAAGGTAGATGTCACTTCATCAAATAACAATATTTCTGATTTTGAAAGAAGGGTTCTAGCAAGTGCTATTAATTGTTTTTGACCGCTTGATATATTTTCAGCATCTCTTAGAAGTTTAGTGTTATAACCATTAGGTAAACTCATTATAAAATCGTGGACTCCTACTCTTTTACAAGCCGCTATTTGGTTTTCATGATTAGAGTCAACTAAACTTAAATTTTCTTTTATACTCATATCAAATATAAACGGTTTTTGGGTTACAATTGATACATTAGATGAATATACATCAGTAGAATATTCATATATATCAGTACCATCTATAGTTATGCTTCCACTAGTACATTTATATAATCTAAGTAGCAATCTAAATATAGTACTTTTTCCACTACCACTTTTACCAACTATTGCAGTAAAGGTATTACTATTTATATCAAAACTTACATCTTTTAATGTCTGTTTATCTTCATATGTAAAATTTACATTTTCAAATGATATATTACCGTAAATATTATCATTCATATTCTTACCAAATTCTAACATATTCGAAGTACTATAATTTAAAATTGTACTTATTCTTTTTATCCTAATTTGGTATGATGATAGATTATTAAGTATTTTGTACAATTTTTCATTTTTAGATACAATCTCATCGTAATAACCTATTACTAAAATAAGCATAGATACTTCATAATTACCATTTAGTATTAAGAATATTGAAAAACAATAAATAAGTATTTTACCTATACCTAAGATCATAGGTAATGTCGTATGTACTCTATCTTGATACTTTCTTTTTGTCTTATATGCATACTCCCAATCTTTTTTATATAAGGTTAGATGTTTATGTAAATCGTCTCCCATATTAAATGCCTTAACTTCTTTAGAACCATCTATAACTTGTCCAATTAATGCGACTATCTTATCTTGTTCTTTTCTTTGTAATCCTAAGTAATATTCTCTTTTCCTAAGATTGGATGTTATTAAGAATAAAGTTATTGTACTAAGTACTATAGAAAAGATTCCCATATATATATTTACAGTAAATAATATAATCATAGACACCATAACATTAATAAAATAGTTAATCGCATCAAATACTAAATCAGCAATTTGTTGTACTTTACCAACATCATTAAATGCAGTATTTATTAAGAATGAAGAAGATATATCTTTTGAGAAATTTTCATCGAATTTAGATACTTTTTTTAATATTTTTCTTTGTAAATCATTATGTACATATGTAGCATTTTTAGCATATGCCACATAATTAAGGTGATGACATATATTATAAATTACAAAACATATTGCTAAATATAAAAGATTAATAAATGCCATTTTGTAATCACTAATAGTAGCATATTTTACAATTTTAGATGCAAAAAATGGAAGTGTTAAAATTGTTGTACTTCTTAAAAATGAGGTTAAAAATAAGAATACTAAAAGTTTTTTATTATTGGCACCTAATTTAAAATATTCACGTGCTATATCAAAATAAGTTTTAATCATTATTAAACACCCCTATTCTACTAGGTGATTTTCTTGCTTGTAACATTTGATAAATTTCATTTGTTTCCATTAAACTCTTATGCTTTCCATCTCCCACTATTTTTCCGTGATCTAATACTATTATTCTATCAGCACATTTCATTAATTCTGGTTTTTTTGTAATTAATATAATTGTGTGATCTTCTTTTAACTCTTTTAATATATCTGGTACTAGTTTTGCAGTATCCGGATCAAGAGAGGTAGTAATATCATCAAATAATAATATTTCTGATTTTGAAAGAAGAGTTCTTGCAATTGAAATAAGTTGTTTTTGACCTCCAGATATGTTATTAGCATTTTCCCTTAAAATTGTATTGTATCCATCAGGAAGTGATGATATAAAGTCATGCATTCCTACTTTTTTACATGCTTCAATTTGATTAGTTATATTTTTATCAACAAAGTTTAAATTTTCTCTTATACTCATATTAAATATAAATGGTTTTTGATTGACTACTGATACATTAGATGAATATATTTCTTTTGTATAATCATATATATTAACATCATCTATAAGTATCTCTCCACTAGTAATTTTATTTATTCTAAGTAGAAGGTTAAATATAGTTGTTTTACCACTACCACTTTCACCTACTATTGTTGTAACTGAATTTGGTTTTATTTTAAGATTTATATTGTTTAATATATTTTTATCTTTATATTTGAATGATACATCTTTAAATTCAACTATACCTTCTATATCATCTGTATCATTCTCACCATATGTAATATTATTAATATGCTTATAATTAAGTATTTGGTTAACTCTTTGTACCGCAACATTTACTTCTCTTATTGAAGATGTTGCTGAAATTAAGGTATCTATATAAGTTACTAAACCTTCATGGTAAGCAATAATCAATACTAATATATCTACATTAATTTGGTTTTTTATCATCATTACAAGTAATATCACATAAAGAATTAATCTAAAACCATGAGTAACAAATCTAACATCATTGTCTCTTATAGTATAATATTTTCTTTTTTTCATATAATTTTTAGAAAAATTACTTTGTATATAATTTAATTTAGATTCTAGTTTCTCAAGTATATTAAATGTTTTAATTTCTTGTAATCCAGATATTATTTGTCCTAAAAGACCACTGTATTTATCATCACATCTAACTACTTTTTTATGATAGAATGCAATTTTTCTATCAGCACTATTTCTTACCCATATATAGATAAATGTATATAATATCATTACTATAGAAAGATAAGGATTATACATAAATACTATTATAAATACTGCTAGTAATTGAAAAATAGTTGTAAATAACTCAGATACTTGATCACACATATCACCTATATCTATAACATCACTATTTATAGTATTCATAATTCTTTCTTTTGAAAATTTTTTATTAAAATTACCATCTACACTCATAAGTTTATTTAATATTTTAGTTTGAATATTTTTATAACAATATCTCATGTTGTAACCATAAACTTTGTAATTAGCAAATAAAGTTAAATTATATAAAAGATATGTTCCAAAAAATATTGCTAAACTTATATATGACATTGAAATATTGTTATTTGTAACATATTTAATAATCCAAGATGAAAAAATTGGTAATAAGACTTCTAGTCCTTTATAAAGTACTGCTGTTATTATAGTTATAATTAAAAAACTTTTCTTTAATTTTGTTAAACTAAAATATTCCTTTAAAAACTTGTAATACTCTCCTATCATACGACATACTCTCCTATAATACTACAAATTATTATATCATGTATTAAAAAAAAGTAAATGTTTATAATATTATTCTATTTGAATTTTTATCCAAGACATTATTACTTTAACGATATAATCTATTTCATTATCTGTAAGAAGATTGCCTGGTTTTATTTTATGCCATTTATAAAGACAATTTCTACAACAAGTAGCAGTTGCATGTTGTGCAATAAAAACAGGATGTCCTCTCATGGGGGTTTGTTTTCCATCATTTGGGATTATAGAAGGTGCTAATCTTTTGTTAACAAAATCATAAGCATGGCTCTCTATTAAATCTAATCCTTTATCATTAATATATTTTTTATCTGTTTCCTTAAGAGAAAAACTACTTCTAAATTTTGACTTAGAAAGAGATATTAAAATCCCATCAATATTACTATTCATATATTACCTCTAAAATAAATATACCACAAAAAAAGAAGTTTAATTAACCTTCTTTACAAGTTTTTCATGATAAAAATAGTTTTTATATCTTATATTATTTTTAGTACAATATCTTTCTATTTCACGACTTAAATCTTCCCAATATTTATTATTATTTTTTAAATATATATCAATATAGTTATTATAATACATAGAATATTTATTCCTTATATAATCTAATATATATTTTTTATAAGGTCCTCTTAAATTTAAATTTTCAAACCAGTACTCATCAACATAATCTTTAGAAATATCTATTATTTCTTTAAAATCTGTAATATATGGAAATATTGGAGACATAAATAGTACTGTCTTTATACCATTATCGTGTAATACTTTTAGAGTATTTAATCTATCTTTAATTGATGAGGCATTATCCATATCATTTTTAAAATCCTCATCTAATGTATTTATAGAAATAGATACTACTAAATTATTAAAATTCTTAAGTAAATCAATATCTCTTAAAATAAGATGAGATTTTGTAGATATATTTAAGAAGCATTCAGCATTTACTAATTGTTCTAAAATACTTCTTGTTATTTTGTATTTTTCTTCTTCATTGTTATAACAATCAGTTACAGATGACATAAATACATGTTTGCCTTTTATTTTATTTAAATCTATTTTTTTATCACATAGCTTTACATCTAGAAAACTTCCCCAATCTTCAGAATGATTGGTAAATCTTTTCATAAATGATGCATAACAATATTTACAACTGTGTAAACAACCTACATACGGATTAATTACATAATCACTAGATGGCAACTTTGACTTAGTTAAATAATCTTTAACATATATTTCTTTAACTATCATTTAACCCCTTTATTTATTACTTGTATTAATTTAGTTTTAATTCCATTTTTTAATCCGTCTTTTAAACCATAACTTTTATTGCCTAACTTATATGTTCCAAGTTTAATTAATTCTTCTAATGGTAAACTTTCTTTGTTTTTATGTATATACCTTGGTACTGCATTATATATAATAGTTTTATTTAAATTCTCCCATTCCATACAAAATCTATCATGTTCTTCTTCTAACTTTTCAACATTTCTGTTAATTATATAGTCAATATGTTCCTGAGTTATAAATTTTTCACTAACATTATTTCCAAAAGCTTTATCTATGTTTTCTAATAGTTTTATTTCATTTTGAGTAAATATTCCTGATTGTTTAAGGTTATCTATAGTAGTTTTTAATCCTATAGAACATAATTTTTTAAGTTTTTCTCTAATACTTATAAATAGACTATTTGTATAATCAAGTACATCCATTTTATGATGACTAACTACTATATTTAATATGCTATTTATTATAGTTTTTCCTAAACCTTCTTTTGAACATTTAATATCTATCTGTTCTTCTAAATAACCTATTCCCTTTGTTAATGTAAGCGCAAGGGTTTCTTTACCTAGTATTAATTCAAGTTGTTTGATTATGTTAGTTTCAAGTATACCATTATCGGAACATATATTATATTCGATTTTATAGTATTCTTTTTTCTTTAATGATTCTTTTTTAGATATAGATATAGATATAAAATAATCTAATATTAAACTCTTAATAATACTGTCTTTATCTTTATTATGATTAGAAATAAATAGTAAATTCAATCCATACATTCTTATTTTTTTAGTTAAATCTATATTACTTTTAAGAATGCATTTTAATTCAGAATTACTATTTATTTTCATTGAAAGAAGTTTATCTATAACTAGCCTATTTGCATCTCTTGTTTTAAAAGCAGACCTTATTTTACAGTCTAGACAATTTTCTATATATCCTTCACTATAGTATTTTCCTATGACACGATTCACTTGTTTTTTTATATAAGATAAAATTATTTCATATTTTCCTTCTTTTTCCCTTTTCATTTCACTAGTAATTTGACTTATATCATCAAGCGTTACTGTTTTTTTCTTTGTTTTATCAGATAACATTTTAAACTCTTGTTCCCATTCATTACTATCTGCTAAAGCATTACTACTGATTACCTCACCATTTATAATATTAATAAAGAAACTATTTCCAGGCACTTTAATGCTTGACTGAATAAGTGCTTGTGTTTCTCCAATAACATTTCTAAACAAATATACTTCTTCAGAATTAATTTGACTTCCATTTAAACTCTTTAGTAAAAAGTTTTGATAATCAATACTAGTAACTTTTTTAACCAATGATTTTACAGTTTCATTCATTACAATCTCCCCTTAATTGCACTGTATAATATCACAAAGTGTTAGATATGTCAAATTATTTTATATTTATTCCTTTTATATATTGGTATTCTTCCAAATCTATTTGATGATATTCTGGATCATACTCTTGTAGCTTATTAAAAAATCTCATCATAATAATATTAAATGGTGTATATCTACTACCTGAATTACATATTCTTATATCCTTATCGTCAAAGTAAGTAAACTTTAGTTTAAATCTATTATTCTCCTTAACTATTTTTAAATGATTAGATGATTTAATGTCAAATGATACTGAGTCATCACTTATCCAAGTAATAGTATTATCACAAAACAATTGTCTATATAAAGGATCACTTTTTAACCTAATATTTCTTCTATTAACACTTTCATATTTTTGATTTACTTCTTCATTGCTATCACAAAACTTAAGTTCATCCCAATTAACTTGAAATACTATTGCATTTTTAAAATCATTAAATAATTCATTAAATAGATTATATATAATTATGTTCTCCTTTGTTATATAAAATTCAGTATTTTTATTTAAAGAACAAAAGTATAAATCTCCATTATCTGAAAATATAATACCTATTTTACTTTTTTCATCATCTAAATATAGTAGTTATACCAATTATTATTATCAGATTTATTTCTACATACGTTAATCATAATCCCACCAAACCTCTAACATAGATTATATCATAAATTTATACATATTAAAACTCCACATAAAAGTGGAGTTTTATATCAATAACATAAATATATATAAAATTGAATAAAAATAATTTGTTTATAGTGATTTATTTTTTGATGATGATACTAAAATTATGTTTTCATTTACTTTCCAAATCTTTCCATCATTTTCATAATAGTACTCTATCGTGCCATCGTTTGATTTAATAATGCTGACATCTGTCAAGCCATCATTTCTCAAATTATCTTGTAATAGATAAAATTCACCATATTCATTTGCAACTTTTATTAGATTTTTCTTTTTATATATCTCATTTCCAGATATTAATTCATCAGGATATTCCTCATTTGATGTGTTATTATGTGGATAAATTGATAAATTATCAAAATTTAATCCTTCTTCAATATGAAAATCTGGATATTCTTCACTACATGGAATTATTATCATATATTTAGACATTAACATAGCACCAGCACTAATTCCCATCATAATGCCATTATATCTTTTTAATTCATCTAAAACTCCCAATTTTTCACACATCTCTTTTTGCCTAAATGGATCACCACCCATTAACATTACAAAACTGGCTTTTGCAATCATTTCCCTAGCCTCATTACTTGTTAAATCTGGTGTAATTACGTTAACTTCGTCAAATTCAATCCCAACATTCCTAAAATGATTTGTAAATACTGGAATATATTTTGTTTTTGCTTTTTCTATTTTTTCGGGACTACCTGGAATATAAACTACACTTTTAGTATCTTTTAATTCTGTTTTAAACATATCTCCTAAACCGTGTCCAAATGCATTATTAGCATCAAAGCCACTACAATAATACCTAATCATTTTATCACTCCTTTAATATTAATTATTATTAACCGTAATCCTAATTTATATCAAGAAAAATTAATATGATTATTTATAGCAAATTCTAAATAGTTATCTAAAATATTATTCATTATTATAGGTATGTTTTTTAAGAATAAATTTAATTGTTCATCATACGATTCTTCTTTTAACGTTTCATTTGTTGGAAAATCGGATATTCCTTTAATTACAAAACACTCAACATTGTTTACTTTACATATATAGGCAATTGCTGCTGATTCCGTATCAGCAATTGTAATATTATTGTTTTTAAGTTCCATATAATCCTTCCACATTACTACTGCTTTATCAGCAGTTCCTAATGTACCTGTATTAATGCTATTTAGACCATTTAAATCAAACGAAACTGTAAACGAATCTTTTATTAATGGTTCAACTTCTTTAACAGTGCAATCATATTGAACTAATCTATTTGGGATAAAAATATCCAAATTTTTATAATTATCATCTATTCCTGCGCAAGTTCCTATAACAATTATTTTGGATAAATTAAAATGATCAATCATATATTGGGTTGATGCAGAACAATTCATTTTCCTAACACCACATCTATAAAAAATTATATCTTTACCATACAAATTTATTTGAAAATATTCTCCAAATGGAAACTTATTACAATTTTGAATTTCTATATTATATTTTTCTAAAACAACTTTCCATTCTTTTTTTGCTGCTACACTAATTCCTATCATATGTTATCACCTAAAATAATTATACTACAAAATAAATAAAATGAAATATATACTTTTTATCTTATGTAAACTTCTTTAGTATATACCAAACAAGACCAAGCAAATTAAAAACCCTTATAATATAAGGGTTAAATTTCTAATGGTGTCCCCTTAGGGATTCGAACCCTAGACCCACTGATTAAGAGTCAGTTGCTCTACCAACTGAGCTAAGGAGACATTACATTTTATATTATAACACTATATTTACTAATTTGTACATATATTTTAAAAAAATATTATAAATTTATAATTTACACTATATAAAAATAATGTTATAATATTCATCATACAAAAAAGGGGAATGGTATTATGGAACCAAAATCTTTTGATGATATTAACAAATATATAGATGATATTATTGCGAAGAATTATTTTATAGATGTTAGTGATATTATAAAGGTATTAGATAAAAGTGATATTGGTATTAAAGAAAAAACTGAAATTATAAAAAGAGTTGATTTATATAATAAAGAAGTAATTAGAATTTATGAAAGGGAAAATAAAATTCTTTCTAAACCAATAGAAGATGATGAAAATTATGCTGATTCAAATTATAGTAGTTTAAATGAAGTTTCTAATACTAATACTATAAGTCCGAAAACTATAAAACTACCTACTATTAAAAATCATATTCAACAACTTTTAATTTTAACAAGTGAGAAAGAATTTGAAAATTATTTAAAAAAATCTATTGATAAGTCTAACTTTGAAGATACAATTAACTTATTAATTGCTGATATATTAGAGAATATAATAACAATTAAAAAACTTATTAATGAGGACCTACTTACATCAGGTAGTAAGTGTATATTTTTTAACAGTGAATTAGATAAATTAGGTTCTATATTAAATGTTTTATATCATTTACAGCATTATACATATGTAAGATCAGAAGATAAACACAATAAAATTGTTTACTTAACAACAGATGCGGGTAATATTAGTATTTCTAATGATTTAAAGGCTATTCCTATTGAGTTTTATGATTCTATATATAATTTATTAATGTCAATACAAAATGGTGTATTTAAAGAGTTTAAACGTATTGGTACTGATTCTAATAATTTTAAAACTAATCTTTTACAGGTAAGAGAAAATTTTACTAGAGTTGTATTTGATAAATTATCTGATGATGTATATATAATATTAACTGTTTTTATAAAGAAGGTACGTACTTCTAAGGACTATTTGAATAATCTTAGAAATGTTGATACTTTATTAAATAGTAAACTACCTTATTTATATAGTCAGTTAAAGAATAATAAAGAGGAGTTTTTAAAGTCAAATGATCTTGTTACTGAGGCATTGTTTAGAAAACTTTTAACTAAGAATAAGGGGGAAGATATACGTGGAAAAATTAATGGAAAGCATTAAATCTAGAATAAATACACTAGTAAATACTAAATACCCAAAACAGCAATTATTAGAATATTATATTTCTATACAAGAAAAAACTATTAGTAGTACAGAATTAATAGTTGCCTATTATTTCGCATTAAATGATGAGATAGATATTTCAAAAATAGAAGAAGAGGTTTCATCTAATAGAGATTTGATTTATAGATATATTGAATATATTGATGATTATTTTATACGTATTGATTCTAATAAATATATTTTTGATTTATCTCCATTTGAATCTACCCCGCTTTATGAGGCAAGATATAGAAAGGTATTAATTAATATTTTTAAATCTATTGTTTCATCTAATGTAAATATAAGTGGTATCAATAAGACTAATGATAAAAAAGTCACAGTTAACATTAGTGTTAAATTAGATTCAAGTTACATAATTAGTGAAATAAATAAAAAATATTCTATATTAAGAAGGCAATATAATAAACTTTTCATTGCTGCACAAAACGAAATAAATGCGTTAATGGAACTAAATAACTGGTTATATAAACAAATGGATAATAATAAAATTAGTTATGCTCCAAATGATATTATAAATAAAATTCATGATGATGAGATACTATATAATATATATAGAGTAATAACTTGTTTAAATAATGACTATTTTGTACATGTATATAAAGAGCATGAGGAATTAGCACGTAATAATATATCATATTTAAGACGAATATTTAAGGAATTTGCAGGTGTTTCTAATATACCAGAATCTTGTATTAAAATTATATCGGAACATGGTGATATTAATTCAATTATAAATATTTTAAATTGGCTTAAAACTGTTAAACTTAATATTATAGATTTTAGAAGTGAAGATGGAATTGTGGCTTTAATTAGTACTAATGATGCGGCTCTTTACTCTGTATATCAATTAATACAAATGGGAGTTATTACTGAAGACTTTGTATTAAAAAATCCATCTATATTATATGATACAGATATTATTAAGAATAAAAATAATGGTCTTTATAGTAGTATGGTAGAAAAATGTAATTTATTAGGACAATATAATCTTAATTTAAATAATACAGATATTGATGAAGTATTACTATTAGATATAAATTATATAGAGGGTATTATTAAACAATTTAATAGTTATGGTTTAAATAATAATTCTAAGATTTCAAAGAATATGTTTGTAAATAAAAGATTCTTTAATTATATAGATTTATTTATAGAACTTGGCTTATATGATTATATTAAGAATAATTTTAATATAATTGGTGATGATTGTGATAATATTATTAAAAGAATATATGTATCAAAAATGATGAGATTAAATATATTTGATTCTAATGGTGAATTATTACCAAGGGTTATAACTGGTAATGGTTTTTATGTAGCAAATGATGCTTTAGATAACTATATAATTTCTGTATCTAATCAAATGATTGATAGTAATATCTTAAAAACATTAAATAATATGGATATATTAGATAGTAATTTTAATGGTGAAATAGATAATTTTGATAAACATTTTTCTATTGATATTGCTACTTATAGATTTAATGATATATTAATATCTAGAAACAAAGTATTAAGGAATTATAATTGGTTGAGATATAATCATCCAGAATATGATAGGTCATCTCTTTTGGAAAGTTCAATAATATATGGATCTATATTAGATATACCTAATGTATATTGCATTAAGGATTTATTTGATGAGTTTTATTCTTCAAAACAAAAAAAGATTTAAATCTTTTACCTTATTTTAGATTTTAAACCCTTACATCCTTTTAATCCATGAAAATTAGATAGAATATTTGTTTCGAAAGAGTATGTTTTTCTAGACTTATTTTTATAATCTTTTATGGCAAGTTGAATCATTTCATCTAATAATTCACTATATGGTTGTTTCCATAAATAAAATGCAAATGATCCTGGTATTGTGTTTGGTTCATTTATATAAACTTTGTTTTTCTTTGAATCTATTAGAAAATCTAGTCTACATAATCCAGATAGTCCTAATACTCTAAATACTTTTAATGCAATTGTTTCTATTTCATTAGATAATTTTTCATCTATTTCTGCTGGTATTTTTCTATCAGTTGATGCCATTCCTTTTAGTTTTCCTGTTTTTCCTTTTCCACCAGATACATATTTATCTTCATAAGTTAAATATGTATTTTTAGTAATTACTTCTTCTATTTGACTTAGTTTTTGAATATCGTAATTTCCCATTACACTTATATTTACTTCTCTTAAATTACTAACCATTTCTTCTACTAATATTTTAGAATCATATTTTATTGCTTCTTCTATTCCTGATACTAATTCTTCCATTTTGTTTGCTACTGTTATTCCTACTGATGAACCTTGTTTTGCTGGTTTTACTATTACAGGGTATCCTAGTCTTTCTATTTCTTTTATTATATTATTTTTTTCTTTCATATAGTCTGTATCATAAAACCATACATAGTTAGTTACTGGTATATTATTTGCTTTAAATATATCTTTTTGATATACCTTATCTTGTCCAACTACAGATCCATATATATCGCTACCTACAAAAGGAATACCTATGTTTGCTAGAAAACCTTGTAATGTGCCATCCTCTGCTCCTGAACCGTGTACTATAGGAAATGCTATATCAATCTCATTTACAATTCTTTTTAATCCATTTACAGATTGAAGTACAAATCTGTCATCTTTTTTGTATAGTATTACTTCCTTAGCATATTTTTTAATATTATCCATGTCTTGATAATTTTCAATATCAGTAAGTAAATTCCCTATATACATTTTTTTGTCTTTTGAAATGTAAATAGGAATTACATCATATTTATCTCTATTTATATTTGCCATTGCTTGTACTGCAGTTATTATACTTACCTCATGTTCTACAGTTTCACAACCAAAAATTACACCTAATCTTATATTCATTCTATATCATCTCCTATTATTTTTTAAATATATCAGGTAAATCATTTTCTAATAATACATATGTATTTTTGACCTTTAATCTTTGAAGTAAACTAAATGCCTCTTTTTCAGTATCAACAATATGAAGATGATCTATATTATAATTTTTTTCTAATATTCCTTCTTTTATATAATCTGTCATATCATTTTTCACCAATATTATTTCATCACATATATCAACCATTTGGCATCCAAAATTCTTATTAATATTATAACTTTCCTTGCCAAGTTCAACCATACCTGGTGTTATTATGATTTTTTTACCATCCATAAGTTTTAAGGTATCAAGTGCCATTTTCGCACCTATTTCATTTGAATTATAAGCATCATCTAAGAATGTTATATCTCCGTTTTGTTTAATTTCTAATCTATGCTCTACTGGTCTTACCATGACTGTACCATTTATTAATTCATTATTTGTAAGCCCCAGGTGTTTACCTAAAGCAATTGCTGCTAGTACATTATATATGTTAGGTTCTCCTAATAATTTTGTTTCTAGATGAATTACTTCATTTGTATTTTTAAATATACAATCAAATGAAGTACCATCTTTAGAGTATTTAATATTTTCTGCATATACATCTGCTGATTTATCATATATTGCTATCCATACTATATTTACTTTATTTTTTAACTCATATGATGTTTGTAACTCATCATCTTTATTTAATACCGCTAATCCATCACTTGGAAGAGATTCAATAAGTTCAAATTTTCCTTCTTGTATTTTCTTTTGACTTCCAAATGTTTCCATATGTGCTTTTCCTATTTTAGTAAGTATTCCATATTTAGGATGTACTAAGTCACATAGTTCTTTTATTTCTCCTTTAAAATATGCTCCCATTTCAGCAATAAATATATCGTCAAATTTATCTAGGTGATTATTTATTGTTATTATAAGTCCATATGGCGTATTTAAGTTTTTGGGAGTTGGTAGAGCATTGTATTTTACATTTAATATACTACTTAAAATATTTTTACTACTTGTCTTACCATAACTTCCTGTAATACCTATTACTTGTAAATTTTTCATGGATTTTAGTTTTTTTAGTGCTTTATTTCTAAATGAATAATATACACATCTTTCAACTGGATAATTTAATTTATTTGATAATCCTACAATAAAATATATTAAATAACCATATATTGATAGTATTAGATAATATATATGTATATGATTTTGATTATAATTTAGTAATATAATTATTATTGGTATTATGTGTAGAATAAATATAGTCACACATAACCTTTTTATTCGGTTAGTAAATACTAATGGTTTAATTAACTCCTCATTAGTATATTTTCTATAAATATATATTATATATAAAAAATATAATAGTGCAAATATTGCATAGTTGTATTTAAAATTAAATATAAATATTAATCCAATTAAGTCAAATGTAATAAGAGTTTTCATTTTATTTTTAATACACCATTTTAAATATCTAAAACTTTGATCATATACATTTTGTTGTAAGTACATTAATGGTCTATTGACTTTGACAACTAAATATATACACCATGGAATTAATGATAATAGAAATAAGTTCATTACTTCACCTCTTCACTTATAAGATTTCTTATTATATTATTTGTTTGTCCTATTCTTTCTAAATATGCATAATGTGTACAACCCTCGTATACTATCAATGCGGCATCTTTTAAAGTTGATTCAACTTCCCTAGCGTCCTCAAGACTAACCTCACTATCTAAGGTACCATAAATAATAATTGTAGGGGCTTGTATTTTCTTACCATCTTCTAATAAGTCTTCATTTACTGCGTTTACTAGTATTTGTTTCATTATAGGAGTTGCATTTTTATAATCTCTTGACCCTATATGATTTTTTGCGAATCCTTCTAGTTTATTTAATCCAGGTACTTTTTTCATACTCTTTAATATTTTTACCTTTAGAGAGACTTTTTTAGTACTTTTTCTAAATGGACTTGCAAGCAAAACAAGTTTTTCAACACCATATTTTGAAGCATATTTAATAGACACTCTTCCACCAAATGAATGACCTATTAATATATAAATTTTAATATTTAGACTTTCAACTAGTTTATTTACTATATCCGCATAGTCTTCTATTGTTAATGCCTTTTTAGGTTCACTACTAAGACCAAATCCAGGAAGATCTATTATTAAAATATTACAACTATCTTCTACTGCTGGACAAAGGGGTTCCATCATTTTAATATTTTGTCCCCAACCATGCAGTAAGACAGCCCATTTATCATGACCGTTATCATTTAATAAATAATTTATTTTTATATCATCAATTACCATAATAAAACCTCCTATATTGTATATAGTACTCCTACTATTATACCTAAAATAATACCAAAGAATACTTCAAGGGGGTTGTGTCCTAATTGTTCTTTTAGTTTTTTAAACTCTCCTTTTATATCTCCTTCTATTTTTAATCCCATAACTATTTTGTTTAGTACTACTGCTTGCTTACCAGTTTCTCTTCTTACTCCACTAGAGTCGTATGCAACTATACATGTAAATACTAAGGCAAGAGCAAATATAGGCGTATTAAATCCTTCCACCATTCCTATTGCAGTTGCTACTGAGGAGGCTGTTGCACTATGGGAACTTGGCATTCCACCATTACCATTTATAAGTCTAGTAAGATTTATTTCTCTATACATAATTGTTTCAATTATAAACTTTATTACTTGTGATGATACAAGTGCAGTTAAAGGAATTAGTATATATTTAAAATCTTGTATGCTCATTATTATCACCATTCTAATTATAACATAAAAAAATACGAGTTTACCCGTATTTTTAAATAAATATAGAATTTTTATTTAATATTAATCTTATTTGTTACTATTACTGGGCGGGCACCAGCGAGACTGTCGAAGTTCGCATAGTCACTGTACAAGTCGCCATCGTCATACACACCATACACGTTGTTAGTGTTAGAACCATCTGGTGTCATTATCCAATATATAGTTGAATTATTAGTTATACTTCTATACAATGTATTATAATATTCATCTGTTGTTATTAATCTTATAAAGTTTATATTAGTCCCACCATTATTTGTTAAACTACTATTTATATAATCAGTTAAAGCACATCTAGAAATTTCTTAATGCTAGAATCAATAGTTACTGTACTACCATTTGAAGCATACATATTACAACCCCATTGAAGGATTAGTACAATATGAATTGTTATCTTGTAACCTATCATTTGCCTCATCAAATGGTATTTTATATTCATCTAATACTGTTGTCCAGCCAGATGCATCATTTTTAATGTTTTGGCTTGAAAATAATGTTACTGTATTACTATCATTTCCACTGTTTTCTATTACGTACCAAGTACTTCCATATTTTAATGTTACTTGGTCTCCTATTACAAATAATGTCTTCTTTGGTGGCCTCGGTGTTTGAGTTACATTACCATCGTTCTTATCTATATCTACAGCACTTAAACCCTTTTGCTTCTACTTCTTTAGTTACTTTATAATATTAATTTAGCCTTTCAATTTCCTCTTTTGTTAATTGTGTACATTTTATTATTTTATTTATATCTATATCCTCTTTTAACATATTTTTGGCTATTTCAATACTTTTATTCTTTTCACCTTGTCTTTCTCCTTCAAGTATTCCTTCTTTTATTCCTTCTTCTCTTCCAACTCTTTTTGCTTCACTCATCTCTGAGTTATGTATCTTTCTTAAATCTTCTTCTACTGACATGTATTCTCTAAATTCTGGACTCTTATTTAATTTTTCTATATCTTCCATATATCTATACACCACCTTATCTCCCTTAGAGATTTCTTTTAAATCTTTTCTCTCTAAATCCATCATTATCAAGTATTTATTTTCTTCTATCTCTTTTTCATTCTTACTATACCATATTTTCTTATAATATTCCATATTCACATCATATATTATTAAGTTTTCTACATATCTTTTCCCACTCTCATCTTGTAATCTATATATCCTTATACTCTTATCATCATCTATTTCATAACTTAGGTTTATTTGTATTATCTTAGTATCTTCATTATAATCTTCTCCTACTAATGTATGATGAGAGTACACATCACATATATAGGCAGTATTTCTTGGGTGTACATATTTTTTATTGAAAGCATTTACTTCTATTTGTATTTTTCCAACATTTGTTGTTAGTAATGCATCTAAATATTTTCTTCTTACTCTTAAGTTTCCACTATTCCTTTCTATATTATTTATTATAATATCTGTTATTTTTACCTTAAGTATGCTTTCTATTATTACTTTTAATATATCTTTATTACTCTCTTTTGACATTATTTCTTTAAAAGGGCGATCATACCTACATGTATAAAATTTATTATCACCATTTCCACTATTATTTATATTTTCATTTGTATTATTCATATATTACCTCCTTAATGAGGTTTAGTATATATGATTAATACTACACATGTAAAACTACAGATATTTAATATATTATAAAAAGATATAACTAATTTTTATTTTTTATTAGTCATATCTTTTATTTTTGGTATTATATTTATTCTAATATATAATGTTTGTTGTTTTAGAAATAATTATATTTGCTTTTATTTTCTACCTATTTTATCTCTAAAAGCCATATCTGTTTCTATTATATCTTTAAGTGTATATTTAGGAGTCCAACCTAATATTTCCTTTGCTTTACTATTAGATGCGATTAGTTTTGCTGGATCACCTGCTCTTCTTTCCACATATTCATAATTTACATGTCTTATCTTTGATACTTCATCTATTACTTCTTTTACAGTATAACCTTCATTAGAACCTAAATTTACAAGTATTGATTTATTATTTTCTGAGATGTATTTTGCTCCTAATACATGTGCATATGCTAAATCTGATACATGTATATAATCTCTTACACAAGTTCCATCTTTAGTATCATAATCGTTTCCGTATACTTGCATTTTTTCTCTTATTCCAAGTGCAGTTTGTATAGTTATTGGAACAAGATGAGTTAAATTATCTTTTTCTAATCCTATCTCTAGTGATTTATCTGCACCAGCAACATTAAAATATCTAAATATACAGTAATTCATTCCATATGCTGCACTAACCCATTTTATCATTTCTTCACATGCTAGTTTAGTTGCTCCATATGGGTTAATTGGTTTTGTTCTATCATCTTCACTACAAACTTCGTGAACTGGTTCACCATATACTGCTGCGGTTGATGAGAATACTACATTCTTAATGTTAAATTCTTTAATAACTTCTAACATTATTCTAAGTCCTTCAACGTTATTATGATAGTATTCAAGAGGCATGGATACACTTTCTGGTACGATTAATTTTGCAGCAAAATGCATTACAACATCAAATGGTTTTTTTGAACATTCTGCTTCAAATATTCTAACTAAATCTTCTTTTACAGTAATATCTCCTTCATAAAATTTAGCATCTTTATGTACTGCTTTTCTTAAACCTGTTGATAAGTTATCTATTACAACTACTTCATTGTTATCTCTTATAAGTTCATATACCGCATGACTTCCAATATAACCTGCTCCACCTATTACACAAACTTTCATTTTACTTTTTCCCTTTCAATTTATTTATTTCTTCTGTTTCTTTTATTATATATATTGGTCTTTTTTTAGTTTCAAGATAAGTCTTTGATAAGTATTGCCCAATTATTCCTGTACAGAATAGTTGTATACCACTTAAGAAAAACATTATACATACCATTGATGGCCAACCTGATACAGGGTCCCCAAATGCTATTGTTTTTATGATTATAAATATAACTGCTATAAATGATATGATACAGAATATAATTCCCATAATTGCAGCAATACCAAGTGGTGCTGTAGAGAATGCTACTATACCTTCTATTGCGTATATAAATAGTTTCCAAAATGACCATTTTGTCTCTCCAGCAACTCGCTCTACATTTTCAAATTCTATCCATTTAGTATTAAATCCAACGAAACTAAATAGCCCTTTAGAATATCTATTATATTCTCCTAGAGATACTATTGAATCTACAACTTGTCTAGTCATTAATCTATAATCTCTAGCACCATCTACCATTTCTATTTTTGACATTTTGTTTATTATTTTATAGAACATTCTTGCAAAAAAACTTCTAATTGGTGGTTCTCCTTTTCTAGTAACTCTTCTTGTTCCAACACTATCATATCCTTCTTCTACTATAAGTCTATACATTTCTGGCAAAAGTGATGGTGGGTCTTGAAGATCTACATCCATTAAAGTCACATAGTCTCCTGTTGCATTTTCAAGTCCAGCATACATTGCTGCTTCTTTACCAAAATTACGTGAAAAAGATATATATCTTACTCTTTTATCTTTTTTACTTAAGTCTCTTAATATATCTAATGTTTTATCTTTTGAACCATCATTTACAAATAAGTATTCAAAATCTACTTTCTTCATTTCATCAGAAACTTTTATTATTTCTTGATAGAATAGTGGCAATGATTCTTGTTCATTATAACAAGGTACTATTACTGTTATCTTATTCATATAAATTACTCCTTTATAACAAAAACAAAATTTATAAATATATTTCGCATTAAACTTCACGATTTGATTTTTCTTTCCTCGTTACCTGCCTGGTTCATAGGCTTATACATAGGTAGTCGCTACTGTATTCATTTATTCATATAATTTATTTTTGTTTTGTTTGTTATACTAATATCTATTCATATATATTTTTATTTTCTCATACATTATATTCTAATTATCTTATTATCTCTGATAGTGTTACATCTTATATTTTTTTCTAATGTATGATTTTTGATATCTTTTTTGTATTTAGATGTTCTGTTGATATTATATCATTGTTTTTCTGTTATTTGTTTAGTTATATTATTAATTATACATAAATCTTGTACAACCAAGTGTCTTATTTATTAACATAATTATCTCCCACTCTACTTAGTGAGTTAATTATGCAATGGAAACATCTGTTTATAAATATATTTTTTAGTGAGCTTTCCTATTATAAAAAATTAACTATAAATTGTAAAACTGTCATATAACTTACAAATAGACATGTATATATAACAATTTTATCTAATGTTTCTTCTTTTAGAGACATTTTGTTTTTTATAACATTGCTTAATAATATAAATATAAGTGGTAATATAGGTAGGAAGTATCTTCCTTGAACACCATATATTATATCTGTACCAAATCTAGTCCATTGTATAAATATACTTGTAAATATAAGTGCTATTATAAGTAGTATTATAAATAACATTATAGTATTTATTAATTTTTTATTAATCTTTTTAGTATTTTCATTAAATATTATTATAAATGATACAATGATTAAACTTACTGGTACTAGGGTATCATTAACAATTACTTCATTCCATAATAGATATTTACCAAATCCTTGTAGAAATAAATCTATTCCCTTAACTTCTATTGAATGTATGAATATTTGAAGGTACTTATATGGATTAGATAAAATGAATGATATTTGATCTTTGGATTTACCAAATGTATATACATCTAGGTAAGTATTTGCTATTTTTAACCATATAATGTTTATTGTAAGTAATACTAAAATCATAATTGATAGTTTTATTACCATATCCTTATTACTCTTAAATTTCTCTTTAGGTATTAATAGTAATAATCCTATTAATGGTATATAAACTAATTTAGAAAATGCTATAAAGATACCTAATGCTAGTAATATAATATAGTCTTTTATACTCATTTTTTTATTCTTATCGATAATGTCTAATATATATGCTAGGAAATAATATGAAACTGCAATTAATATTCCATCTCCTGATAAAGTAGTAAATCCTTCTATAGCAATTGGTATAAATGCTAATAAAAATATTAATTTTTTTAAATATGGCATTTTCTTTATTGCTAGGTATAAGATTGATATACACGCTATCAGATTAAATATTCTACCTATATAAAATATAATAAGCGAGTTGTTTGTAAATACTTTACCAGTTGTAACTCCTATTACTTGGGGTAAGTATTGAACGGGTGAGTAAACTGCCATGGTACCATTTTCAACAAATTGTTTATCTGAATAATCTATTATAGAGGGCTTATTTTTAATCATATGTGCATAGTTAAAATCAGTCACCCACGGAACGTTTAATATAGCACCACTAGGCAATACATAGCCAGTTTTATTTTCCTCAATTTGTGATGTAAAGCCACCTTCTGTTATTTCAAATACTCTATACCAATGATATCTCTCATCATGAGCGTTAGTCGGTGGAATAAGGATTAAATACATTAAATATATAGGTATCGCTAAAATTAAGAACTTGTTTTGCAAACTAATATTTTTGTATTTAGACATTATATACATTAATACTAAATATGTAGCAGTAATTCCTGCTATTACAAAATATAGTACTATGAATTTAAAACTTGTACTATAAACGATTACTACATCTAATGAACCTTTTTGTTCTTTATCATTTATATAAAAACCACTTCCAAATTCATCACTATATGTAGGTGCAAATGAAGTATCATCCCCTAAGTATGTTATACTTAATGTGTATTCTCCTTTAGATAGTTTATCAATATCAAGTTTATATTTTAAATTATATATATAGTTTTCATTTATTTTTTTATCAATAACAATATTATCGTTGTTATCAATTACTTGTATTACATAATCGTTACCATCATTATCACCATACGTATTAAAATGTATATACATATATTTTGGATTGTCTTCATCTATTATAATTTTTTGCTTTAACGTATCTAAGTGTGATATTTCAACTGATTCTTTTCCAAGGAAAATTGATAAATTACTGTTATCAACTTTACCAACTGACGCTAGGTGCATGATGTATCCATTTTCATTTATGTCGTATCTATATAGCATTATACTTATTATAGTTATTATAACAGCAAGTATTATTATTGGACTTATTATTTTTTTAGTATTAAATTTTTTTTTATTATTGAATATAAATAGTTTACTAAAAATATAGTTAAGAACTATTACTATAACATTAATAATTATCTTTGCTAGTATCTCTAATATAAATAATTTTTCAATAAATAGATATAGTAGTATAAATTCTATTACTAATGTTATTACTCTTGCACTCATAAATGAGATTGTTTCTCTTAGTAAGTCTTTTTTACTAGTAGTTTTACTTTCAAATACCCAAATTTTATTAGTAATATATGCAAATATAACAACTATAATCCACGCTATTACATTTGATATTTGGTATTCTATTTTAAATAATGTATTTAATACAAAAAATATTATTATATTTAAAAGTGTCGATAGTCCACCAAAGAATAAGTATAATATTTGGCTTTTGTACTTATAAAATAATGGTTTTAATTTTTCTATTGTATTTTTCATATATTACCTACTTTGTATTTTTTAGTTGATTTTCTCTATCATTAAAGTTTATATAATTTAATTCAAAGTTTCTTCTGTCAATTTTGTTCATATTATCTAATATAAGTCCACCAAAGAATGATTGTATAGACATAAGTAAAAATATACAACTAGCAATAAATGAAGGGAATCTAGGTACTAGACCTGTACTAACATAATCAATAATTACTGGAATTAAGAAAAGTATTGCTATTAGTAATAGTACTAAAGATACAAGACTAAAGAAATGAAATGGTTTATAGTTTTTATAAAGATTAACTATTGTTCCTATAACTTTAGCACCATCGGAATATGTATCTAGTTTAGAAACGCTTCCTTCTGGACGATCTCTATATTCTATTATTACATTTTTTGTTTTTAGATTTTTATCTAAAGAATGAATTGTCATTTCTGTTTCTATTTCAAAATTCTTAGATAGTACTGGAAATGTTTTTACAAACTTATAACTGAATGCTCTATATCCAGTCATTATGTCTTTTATATCTCCTTTAAATAAAAGATTTATAAGTCCTTTTACTAACTTATTTCCAAAGTTGTGAAATGGTCTTTTATTTTCTGTAAAATACGTACTAGATAGTCTATCCCCTATTACCATATCACAGTTTTCTTTTAAAACTCCATCACATAATTCTTTTGCATAACTACTTGGATATGTGTTATCACCATCTACCATTAGATAGACACTAGCATCTATTTCTCTAAACATGGTTCTTATGACATTTCCTTTTCCTTGTCTTGTTTCATATCTTACAATAGCGCCTGCCTTACGTGCTATCTCATCTGTTCCATCAGTTGAATTATTATCATATACATATATAGTAGCATTTGGCAATTCTTTTTTAAAATCCTTAACTACTGTTTCAATTGTTTTACTTTCATTATAACATGGTATTAATACCGCAATTTTATCCATAACTTCCTCCTACATAACTAAATTATAACATATTTTAATAAATACACATATATAAAGTATCTTTATCGAACTTAAATTGTTCTAAATCTAGTTCATTCCAATTGTTTTTAGAACAATATTCTATAAATTCTTCTGTTGGTTTTATAAACTCATAAGGTTTATCTGAATAGTAATTTATAATATCTTGTAGTGACCATTCAAATACAAATGCTCTTACATTTACATCCCCAGATGTAGTTTCAACTCCATCAACTGTGTATCTAATTCCCTGATCATTTGAAACTGCAATTTTTGTAATTTTAGTATTATTAATAAGTTCATAATTTTTTATTTCACTAATTATTATTTTTGCTTCTTGATTATTGATTTTATTTATAAAATAATGGTCATTTCTAATACTATACCATCCTATAAGTTGTATTACAAATGATAAAATAGTTACGCCTAATATAATGTATATATATTTATCATTTCCATTATTTAATGAAATATAAGTTAGACATAGTATTCCAAAAAGCATTCCCATAGAAATATTACTTCTTGGTACTATCCATACTGTATCATATCTTACTAAAAATTGAGGTGCTACTGAAAAAAGTATAACCATAATAATTAGATATATAGTTAGTATAATATTTTTCTTGTTATTTGTTTTAATTGAGTGAAATATTATTAGTATTGTAATTAATAGTATTATTAAAGCAAAGTAGTATTTTGGATATACATATGAAGTATTTATTATTAATCTAATTGTTCCAAGAAAAACATTTTTTATAGTTTGTATTAAGTTATATCCAGTTGTTGAAACTCTTGCTAAGCCATATATTTTAGTTATTATAAGGCTTATTAGTGATACACCACCATATATTGATATACAAATTACATTTTGTATTATAAACTGTTTTATACTCTTATAATTTATCATAATATAAAATACTGATAATGCTATAAAACAACCAATTACTCCTTGATATGAAGATACACTAATAAATGCAAATAGTATTGATAAAATTAAGTATTTAATTTTATTTAAATCAAAGAATTTAGTAATGTTTGTATATGCTAAAATACTCATTAGTATTGCAAAACTCATTATTCCTGTATATTCTGGAAAAAGATAAAATTCAAATATAAATGGACTATAAATAATGATTGTTGATATTAAATATGAAAATTTATTATTAATATATTTTTCTATATTTTTATTTAATATTATATTTGATACAAATAATGATATAAGAGATATTATAAGTGATATAAACTTAATTGACTTACAACTTATATTTATTAATTCACATACTTTTAAAAACATCGTCATTATAAATCTTCCATTTAATAAATACCAATGGGCATTTTTGCTTATGTCAAGTTCAAAGCCATATGTGTCTAATGCAAAGTGTTCATTTTTAAACATAAAGAATATAATCAATGTAATAATAATTGATAGTATTATGGTTAAGTTTACTTTTATCTTTTTCAAAATAATCACCTAATAAATGTATATCATAATTTATTAAAAAATAAAAGAGAAATTTATAATTTATAGAATTATCATGTACAAATTAAATAGTATTTTAACAAGTATAAATATTTATTTAACATAGTATTTACTTAATATATTTACATTATTTAAATAAAAAATTACAAAATTTTTTTGTAACTTTTATATTACTAACTATTTATTTGTTATTTTATATTAGACTTTAGAGTAACTATTACTGGACGAACGCCTGATATTGAACCCCATTCATGGCCAGCGGTATTAGCATAATTATTATCATCATAATACCAAATATTGTTCCCTACATAATATACTCCTGTACTATTTCCAGTATATTCATCCATTGTCCAATAATGATTTGGGGCAAATCCTAACCACTCTGGTACATTTGAATATTGTGTTGATAAATTTATATTAATATATTCATTTTTGGTTGAAGAACAGTTATTATTATTATCTGAAGCATTTACTATATTACATATTTCTTGATTGGTTATTAGCCTTATAGAGTTTATAGAAGTTCCTCCACTTGCTGTTAAACTATTATTTATATATGTTTTTACACTACCATCTATAAACTTCTTTATTGTAGAATCCTCAGTTACTGTTGTTCCGTTTGCTTCATACATATTACATCCGTAACCAGGATCAGTACAATATGAATTATTTTCTGTTGTTCTTGCTCCTGCCTCATCGAATGCTATTTTATACTCGTCTCGTACTAGTGTCCAACCAGATGCATCATTTTTTATGTTAGAAGATGCAAATAATGTTACTGTATCCTTACTACTATCACTTGTTTCTATTACATACCAAGTAGTATTATCTTTTAATGTAACAGAGTCACCTATATTATATGATTTTACTGTTGGTACTTCTGGTGTAACACTTCCATCATTTT
>CAOKET010000019.1 GCA_948467605.1 uncultured Mycoplasmatota bacterium
ACATGTAAAATGACAAATATTTAATATATTATAAAAAGATATAACTAATTTTTATAATCTATTAGTCATATCTTTTATTTTTGTTATTATATCTATTCTATTTTATAAGGTTTGTAGTTTTTAACATTTTTTTAAATACCTTAGATATTCATCCCACAGAAAATATTCATTTCTTTCCAAAGAAATCGTACTATCTAACCATACGTTTAGTTTGGTTCATCTTTCATATCCATATTTTGTAAATATTCATATAGTTTTCTAGCAGTATTAATAGGCAAAATACTAGATAGTTCATCTATACTTTGCTCCTTCATCCTTTTTATAGAACCGAACCTTTTAATAAGTTCTTTCTTTCTAACCTCTCCAATTCCCTCGATATTAGATAATACACTTGATATATTTCCTTTACTTCTTATAGTTCTGTGATAATTAATTGTATATTCATGCACTTCCGTTTGCATTCTAGTAAGCAGGTGAAATAAATCACTTGTTTTATCAATTGGTATTTCACGACCCAAATATATTAGTGTATCTGTTTGGTGCTTATCATTTTTCTTTAAGCCAAGTACTGGAATATTTAAATTTAGACTATTTAATACTGAAAAACAGGCATTCATTTGATTTTTACCACCATCAACTATTATTAAATCAGGCATTTTTTCATTATTTATTAAAAGTCTAAAATATCTTCTATATATTACCTCTTTCATAGTATTAAAATCATCATTTTTATCAACACTTACCTTATATTTTCTATATTCGCTTTTTAATGGTCTACCATTTAAAAATACAACCATACCAGATACAGAAAAACTTCCAAAAAGATTTGAGTTATCAAATATTTCAATCCTATTTATCTTTAAATTAAGCAATCTCTCCAGTTCTCCATTCGCGCCTTCTGTTCTTGCCTCATCTTTTAATATTAACTCTTTTTCTTTTTCTAATGACATTTTGGCATTACTACATGCAAGATCAAATAATTTCTTTTTTTCACCCTTTAAAGGAGTTAATACTTTAACACCTAAGTGTTCCATCAATAATCCATGATTTATATAATTAGGTGCAAATATCTCTTTTGGTTTTAAATTATCTTTATCATAAAAGTTAGTTATAAAAGATTCTAAAGTATTTACCTCATCTTCTATTATTGGTATAACACTTACCCTTCTTTCAACTAAAGAACCACCTCTTAAAAAGAAAACTTGTATAGACAAATAAACAGAATCACTATAAACACCAAATATATCTCTATCAATTCCATCATTTAAATTTATTCTTTGTCTGTTTAAAATAACATCAATAAATTCAAGCATCTCCTTATATTCAATAGCGCGTTCAAAATTAAGTGCTTCACTTGCCTGATTCATCGAATCAGTAAGTTTTTCTACTACTTCTTTTGAATCACCTTTGAGGAATTTAATTATATTATTTTTCATTTCATCTATTTTTTCCTGAGGCACATTATATTTACAATATCCTAAACACTCATGTATATGATAGTAAAGACATACATCTTTACCATAATTACTACATTTCTTTAAAGGGTAAATTCTATTAAGTAGATTAACTACATTTCTAGCCGCTGATACATTTGGATAAGGTCCAAAAATACAAGAACTTCTCTTTTTTCTATTTACATTTCTAACAACTGATAATCTAGGGACCTTATCATTAGAAAGTTCAATATAAGGATACGACTTATCATCCTTAAGCATTATATTATACTTAGGATTATATTTTTTAATTAAATTTATTTCTAAAACTAAGCATTCTACTTCTGTGTTAGTAATTACATACTCAAAATCAACTATTTCACTAACCAATTTGGCAGTTTTACCAGTATGTGTACCATTAAAATAACTACTAAGCCTATTTTTTAAATTTTTAGCCTTACCTACATATATGACCTCTCCTGTTTTATCATGCATTAAATAACAACCAGGATTATTAGGTACTAATAATAATTTTTCTCTTAACATACTAAAGTTCCTTTCAATAAAAAGTATAACATAAACTCAAAAAATTAAATACACATTAAATATACAAATACCTTTTTCGACAAAATGTGATATAATTTTTATGGAAATTACCAATTTTTGGTAATTATGTTTTATAGGATGTGACTAGACATGAAAATATTTACAGATAAAGATGTATTAACTGCCGCTATAGAAAGAATAGATTACGTATTTAATAACTTTGATAATTACTACTTTTCAATTAGTGGTGGTAAAGATTCTAGTGTAATGTTACAACTAGCAGCAAGACGTGCTAGAAAATTAAATGTAAAATTTAGTGTTTTATATATTGACTTTGAAGCACAATATAAAGCAACGATTAATCATGTATACAATCTTATAGATGAAATAAACGATGTCTTAGATGATTTTTACTGGATTGCACTTCCACTCTCACTTAGAAATGCGGTATCCGTTATTCAACCAAAATGGATTTGTTGGGACAAAGATGAAAAAAGAAAATGGGTACGAGATATGCCAAAAAACAAATATGTAATTAACGAAAAAAATTATCCAAAAGAATGGAAATGGTTCAAAAAGGGAATGGAATTTGAACAATTTATATTATATTTTGCTAATTGGTTTAATAAAAACCATGGTGGTATAACTGCTTGCGGAATAGCAATAAGAAGTGATGAAAGTTTAAATAGATTTAGAACTATAATAAATAAAAGAAAAGAAACATATAACGGTAAAAACTGGACTACAAAAATAAAAATAAGAGGAAGAGATACAAATGCATATAGTTTTTTCCCACTATACGATTGGAAAGTTGCTGATATATGGACATGTGTTGCAAAACTAGATTTAATATTTAACGATATATATGAACAAATGTATAAAAATGGTGTACCAATATATGAACAAAGATTATGCCAACCATATGGAGATGACCAGCGAAAAGGATTAGATCAATTTAAAACATTAGAATATGAAACATGGGAAAAAGTTTTAACAAGGGTACATGGTGTTAATTTCGGAAATATATACTGTAGAACAAGTGTATTAGGAGTTACTAAAACAGAAAAACCTCCATCAATGACATGGCAAGAATACACCGTATTTTTATTAGAAAGCCTAGGACTATATGTTCCAGAGTTAAGAGATCACTACTATAGAAAAATAACCTCATTTTTAAAATGGTATACAGATAAAAAAAATGTTAAAATAGAAGACATAAAAGACTATGATGACAAAGGGTTAGAAAATTCAAAAAAAATTGCAACTTGGAGAAGAATAGCACGCGCTATTGAACACAATGATTTTTGGATGAAACGTTTAAGTTTTAGTCAAACAAAATCAGACATGAAAAAATTGATAGAACTACAAAAAAAATACAGAAACATAATTGATGATAAGACAAAAGAAAAAATTATAAAATCGAATCAAAGGAGTATTTAATATTATGTATGAAGTAAAATCTTATGTTGGGAATTATGATAAAAATGAATTTTATATGATAATGGGCAAATATTTTGCTGAAAGAATTTACAAAAAGAAAATGCCCTATTTAATTAACGATAAAGATAAAGTTTGGTATTTGTTCTTTTATAACAATGAATTAGCAGGTTTTTGTGGAGTTAAAATATGTCAAAAATATACAACAATAACTGATATATATTTTCAAGAAAAATATAAAGATAAAAAAATATTAGAATATATAGTATATTATATATTTAACACATATAAATTAGAAGATATAAAATTATTAACAAATAATAATGAAGAAAAGGAATTATGGAGGTCTTTAGGATTCAAAAACACTGGAAATAAAGGAAGTTATACATCAATGGTTTGGGTAAGAGCAAATGGATAAAAAAATAGAATTTCCTGTCCTAGATGTAAAAATGATTCCGATAAAAAAAGTAGAAGCAAATGACTATAATCCAAATAAAGTTGCTAGACCCGAATTAAAACTACTAAAACTTTCAATTGAACAAGATGGTTACACCCAACCAATAGTTGCATATCACGATAAAACACATGATAAATATATTATAGTAGATGGATTTCATAGATATTATTGTGCAAGAAGATATTTTAATTTAAAAGAAATACCAATAGTAGTAATAAATAAACGTTTAAACAATAGAATGGCATCGACTATAAGGCACAATAGAGCAAGGGGAACCCATCAAATAAAAGATATGAGTAATATAGTAAAAGAACTATCAAAAGTTGGTTGGAGCGATGAAAGAATAGAAAAAGAACTAGGAATGGATAAAGATGAAGTAATAAGATTAAAACAAATAACAGGGTTAAAAGAGGCGTTCCAAAATCATGAATTTAGTAAATCTTGGGAAGAGTTTGAACACAAATACTATAAAAGTGAAGATGAATAAAGTTAAATTTATATTATGAAATTGACATAGAATAAAATATATGATATTATTAAAAATATGAAATGACAAGGAGGATTATTATGGCAAAAAAGACTACAACTAGAAAACCATCATTTGGTAATACGCGTTCACATGCATTAAATATTACAAAGAAAAAACGTTCTTTAAATTTACAAACTGTTATAGTTAACGGAAAAAAGGAAATTATGTCAGTTAGAGAAGCAAGAGTTTTAAAAAACAATAAGAATGTTAAAGATAATAACCTAGTAGAAGTAAACGAAGAAAATTAATTTCTTTTTTAATTAAAAATAATCTCTATATTAGAGATTATTTTTCTTTTATAATTTTATTTAATTCTTCTACTACCTCAATATATGAATTACTTGAAGTAATATATGAACCAACTACAAATATATCAGCACCTGCATTCTTGCAATTAGATAAATTCTTAGGATTTATGCCACCATCTACTTCAATTACTATATTAGGATTTATACTCTTACACATACTCTTTATTTTTTTTATTCTATTAATGGTAGAACCAATAAATTTTTGTCCACCTTTACCGGGTTCAACTGACATAACTAAGATTAAGTCAACATATGGTAAAATATTATTTAATATACTAAGATCAGTATTGGGACTTATTGCAACACCAGCGCCTATTTTTTTATCTTTAATTACGTTTAAATATAATAATACATTAGGTATTTCAGCATGAATTGTAATATATTTAGGCTTATACTTAGAATAATACGCTATATAGTTTGTTGGATCTTTAACCATTAAATGTATATCAAGCGCTTTTTTTATCTTACCCACTACACTCTCATCTATCAAGAATGTATCTGGAACAAATAACCCATCCATAATATCCAAATGTACATATTCAATATTAAGTGAATTTATTTCATTAATTCTATCTAATTGATCTTTTAATCCTAAAATTGAAACAGACAACATCAAAATCACTCCTTGCAAATAAATTTCTTATAATTCTCATATCTAGATTTAAGTATCTTATCAGAATTAACCGCATTTTTTACACCACAGTTAACTTCGTGTATATGCATACAATCCCTATATTGACAATTATAATAACTAAATTCAATAAAATTATCCCTAATGTCTTGATCAGACATTTCAACAAGATCAAAAGCAGAAAAGCCTGGTGTATCTGCTAAATAACCATCATCTATCTCTAGTAGTTCGACATGTCTAGTAGTATTCTTACCCCTTAATAACTTTGCTGAAACTTCACCAGTTTTAAGTTGAAACTTAGAATCTATTTTATTTAATAAAGTTGACTTGCCAACCCCACTTTGACCTGAAAATACAGTTATTTTTCCATTCAAAATATTTCTTATACTATCAATATCATCATTATATAATATAGTATATCCTATTTTTTCATAATACATTAGTATTTTAGAAATATTTGCTTTTTCTTTAGAATCCAACAAATCCATTTTTGATAAACATATAATAGGTTTTAAATTATTAAATTCAACTATACATATAAATTTATCCAAAAGATTTAAATTAAACTCAGGATTTGATGCACTTATAACGATTATTATTTGATCTATATTACTAACAGGAGGTCTTATAAGATAATTTTTTCTAGGTAAAATATCTAAAATATAATTATCATCAAAAATAACTTGATCACCTACAAATAATTTAATATTTTCTTTCTTAAACTTCATTTTTGCCTTTAATTTATATTTTTTATCAGATTTTACTACAAATATATCGCCATATATTTTTATTATTATGCCTTGCTTTTTATCCAATTGCATCTTCCCCATTACCATTATTACTATCATCTTTATTATCTGGTAAACTTGGAGTATCAGGCTCCGTTTTAGCCTTTGCAATAGTTACCCTAAAACTTGATTTATTTACAATTTCACTACCTGCTGCTCTAGATTGATACATAACTGCACCTTCCCTATATGCATCTGTTTCCTTATAATCAATAATTAAATCTAATTCATAACTCTCTGCAAAAGTATTAACATCATTTTCGGTCCAACCTTCACTTACCATATCGGGATATTTTGCAAATATTTTAGCAACATATAATATAATAGTTTGACCTGCTCTAAGCCTTTGACCTGGATCAATACTTTGATCAATAATCTCATTTTCTACTGGATTTTCATTATCTACAACCTTATCAGTAATTATTACTGACAAATTATATATTTCCTCCAATTTTATTTTAACTTCATTTACATTCTGACCAATAAAGTTTTCAACTACATATGTATCTGTACCCTTAGATATATATAGAGTAATAGTTGTACCTTCATACACTACTCTATTTTTAGCAGGTTCAGTTTTTACAACATTTCCCTTTACAATATCAATACTCTCAACTTCTTCAACAGTTAAATTAACTTCTAAATTAGCATCCTTTAATTTCTTTTCTGCTTCTTCAACAGTCATATTAGTAACATCAGGTATTTTTACTTCCCTTTTCTCAGGACCTCTTAAAAACTTCCATGAAAATAATATAATTCCTAAAATAAGAGATAAAGATAAAATACTAATTACTATACATAGTACAATTTTTTTAGAACTACTCTTCTTCTTAGATACATCGATTGGTTTAGCAATATTAGTATTTTCTAACCTTTCCTCATTTTTATTAGAATCACTCTTACTAGTACTTGTTTTTATAACTGGCATTATTTTTGTATCTTCATCATCATGTTCAGAATATTTATATACAACTCGTCTTTCACTAGCGCGAGTTGGATCAGTGCAAGTTTCTAAATCATGGTACATTTCAAGTACATTATTATATCTATTCTTAGGGTTCTTAGCAGTAGATTTTAAAATGATGTTTTCAATTGATTGAGGGATATTCTCATTATACTTTCTAACACTAGGAATCTGTTCCTTCATATGTTTAAGTGCTATCTCGACTGCATTCTCACCTCTATAAGGAACCTTACCAGTAATAAGCTCAAACATTAATATTCCAAGAGAATATATATCGCTTTTTATAGTAGAACCTTTACCACACGCCTGTTCAGGTGGCAAATAATGAACTGAACCCATAACTGAGTTTGTCTGTGTAAGACCAGTTGAGTTAACAGCCATAGCAATTCCAAAATCAGTTATTTTAACCAAGCCATTGTCTAATATCATTATATTTTGTGGTTTTATATCTCTATGTATTATATAAGCCTCATGCGCAACTGCAAGACCAGATGTAAGTTGTAACATAATATCTATTACTTCAGGTATTGTTAAACTTCCTCTTCTTTTAACCAATTCTTTTAGTGTCTTACCTTCTACATATTCCATTACAATATAATATTTTCCATCATCTTCGCCTACATCATAAACTTCTACAATATTAGGATGAGATAATGATGAGGCAGACAAGGCTTCTCTTTGAAAACGTCTTACAAACTTTTCATCATTTGCTAGATCACCACGAAGTACCTTAACAGCAACATCTCTATCTAGTATAATATCGTGTGCTAGATAAACATTAGCCATACCACCTTCACCAATTGATTTAATAATCTCATATCGATCGTTAATTTTCTGCCCCTTTACTATCATTTTATATCACCACTTTCTCTTACAAGATAAGCAATACTTATATTATCAGTTCCACCCCTATTATTTGCCTTTTTTACTAGTCGTATAATCTGATCCTCATAATTCAAGTCACTATTTAAAATCTTTTCAATTTGATCTACTGAAACTAAATTAGTAAGCCCATCACTACACAATAATATTTTATCTACACTCATATCTACATCAAAAACATCAATATCTATATTTTCCAAAGCGCCTAATGCTTTCATAAGAATATTTTTCTTAGGATGATTCATAGCCTCTTGTTCAGTTAATTTACCTGCCTCTGCAAGTAAGTTTACTAATGTATGATCATGCGTAACCTTATATAATTTGTTTTCTTTCATGGCAAAACCAGAACTATCTCCAATATTACCAACTAATATATATTCACTAGTAACAAGTGCTATTACTAATGTTGTACCTAATCCTTTACTATCTGGATACTTTTCTGAATATTCGATTATAAGTTCATTTATTTTATCAACCATTTGCTTTATCCAAACAACCGCATCAGTCTTACTACCAATAGACTCAAGCGCAAAAAATTCATTTTCTAAATGTTTAATTGCCAAATTAGACGCTACTTCACCTGCTCTATGTCCACCCATACCATCAGCAACAGCCATTAAATATTCATTATTGTTGTTGTTTACAATAGTTACACTATCCTCATTATGTTCTCTTACTCTACCAGTATCTGTTATATAAAAAGTCTTCATTCTAAACCTCCTAGTATTTACTTCTAAGTTGCCCACAAGCCGCATCAACTTTTGAGCCAAATTCTCTTCGAACAGTAACATTTATTCTCATTTTTTTAAGTATATCATAAAATTTATTTATTGTGTAGGTATTACTCTTCTCATATTTACTACTTGTCTTATTATATGGTATTAAATTTACATATCCATTTACACCTTTAAGTAAATTTCCAAGTTCTATTGCACATTCTTCTGTATCATTAACACCTGATAACATTACATACTCAAATGTAACTCGTCTAGATGTTTTATCAATGTATTTTTTTACTGTATCCATAAGCAATGTAATATCATAGGCATTTGCTATAGGCATTATTTGTTTTCTTAAAGAATCATTTGGAGCATGTAAACTTATTGCTAAATTAACCTGCATATCTTCATTCATCAATTTTTCTATTTTAGGTACAATACCACAAGTAGATATAGTTATATGCCTAATACCAATATCTATTCCCTTATGTTCATTTAATATCTTAATAAATTTAATAACATTATCATAATTATCAAGTGGTTCACCAATACCCATTAGAACTACGCTACTTATTCTTTTATCTAAGTCTTCTTCAATAGTAAGCAACTGTAAAACCATTTCATGAGTTTCGAGATTTCTTACTCTTTTTAATCTTCCACTTTCACAAAAACTGCAACCCATATTACAACCTACCTGTGTAGATACACACATGCTAAGACCATAATCGTGATTCATAACAACCGCTTCTATTTTTTCACCATCACTAAGTTCAAATAAATACTTCCATACGTCTTTATCACTTTGTTTTGTAATGATTTTAAGTTTCTCAATAGAAAAATTATTAAGTAATAATTCCTTAGCATTATTGCTAATATTATTAATACTATTAAAGTCACTAACTCTTTGTTTATAAAGTCCCTCTATTACTTGGGTTGCCCTAAACTTTTTATCATTATTAGCAATGAAAAATTGTTCTAAATCTTCTTTTGTTTTTCCATATATATTTTCCATTTTTCCACCTATAAATAATTATATCACTTATTTAAGTAAAATATATACAATAATGTTAGATTGTAATATTTATGTTATAATTTTATCAGGTGATATTATGATATACTTAAAGAATTTCTCACTATTAGATGAAAATCAAGAATATAGTGTTATATGCTATGAAGAAACACGAAATATATTTAACAATTATTATCCTACTAGAATATTTCCAAAAAAACACTTTAAAGATATAAGTTTCAGTGATGTTACTTGCTTTTATGGAGGCAATGGTTCTGGGAAAACTACACTTCTTAATATAATTTCAGATAGTATTGGCTCAATAAAAAAGACAAATTATGATAAAGGTTCACACTTTAATTTATATGTAAATCATTGTAATTATGATATGACTTTAGAAGAACCATTAGAAATTAAAACAGTTACTAGTGATGATGTATTTGATTATCTAATAGACATTCGTTCAATAAATTCTAATATTAATAGAAGGAAAGATACTTTAAGTAAAGATTATTTAAATGCTAAATTCACAAAGCCACATATATCTCTTGATAATTATGAGGAATTAAAAAAATATAGTGACTCTAGAGCACAATCTATGTCTAAATATGTAAGAGAACGTCTAAGAAATAATAATATTGTTGAACAGTCAAATGGAGAATCTGCTTTATTATTTTGGGAAAAAGAGATAAAGGAAAACGCTATTTACATACTAGATGAACCAGAAAATAGTTTATCAGCAGAAAATCAATTAAAACTAAAGAAATTTATAGAAGAATCTGTTAGATTTTTCAACTGTCAATTTATTATATCAACTCATTCACCATTCTTACTTAGTTTAGATCAAGCAAAAATATATGACTTAGATAGTAATCCTGTAACTATAAAAAGATGGACAGAACTTCCTAATGTTAGAATATATTATGATTTCTTTAAAAAACACGATAATGAATTTTAAATTATAAAAACCACATAAGTAAATGTGGTTTTATTCATATTAATTATTTTCTTTTAATATCTCCATCGCTTTTCTCATCTTTATATCGTATTCAACCATAGATTTTCCACCAAGTTCTTTTTCAATTTCGTCTTCTTTCATATTATATTTTTTAGAAAGATTGGTAAGCTCTTCTTTTACCATTTCATCTGTTACTGAAATATTTTCTACTTTAGCAATTTCTTCTAATAATAATCTAGATTTAATACGATTAACTGCTTCACCCTTCATTTGTTCTCTCATCTGCTCTTCAGAAGAATTAGTCATACGATAAAAATCTTCTAATCTAATTCCTTGCATAGAAAGCATATTAGAGTATTGTTCAATAATACGATCTAATTCATCACTAATCATCTCTTCAGGAACTTCTACTTTCATATTTGAACTAGCCTTATTTAATAATTCTTCTACATATTTATTTTCAATATCATGTTCTTTTCTAGCACTTATTTGATTTTTTAATTCTTCTTTTAGTGTTTCTAATGAATTTACCCCCTCTAAACCTAAATCAAGATAAAAGTCATCATTTAATTCTGGAATCTTTTTTTCTTTAACCTCATTTATTTTAACTTTAAAGACTACTGGTTGACCTTTTAATTCTTCTGCATGATAATTATCTGGAAAACGTAAATCAATATCTTTACTATCTCCTTTTTTCATACCAATTAAAGCGTCTTCAAAACCTTCTATAAAAGAATGGCTTCCTATTTCTAAACTATAATTTTCTGCCTTACCACCATCAAATGGCACACCATCTTTAAAACCCTCAAAATCAATTATAGCAATATTACCATTTTCTATTGATTTATCAACTGTAACTATATCTACATATTTTTGTTTTAGATGTTCTATTTCATGGTCTACCTCTTCATCACTTACTTCTATTTTTTCTTTGTTTACACCTAATTTTTTATAATCACCTAAAGTTACTTCAGGACGAGAAACAAAAGTAAAACTATATGTAATACCTTCATCATCTATTTTTTTAATATCAAGTGATGGTCTTGCAACTAATTCTTCTTTATTTTGATCTAATGCTTTTTTATATGCCTCATCTACTAAGTTTTCCATTGCTTCATGATAAATTGGTTCTTTACCATATTTTTTCTCATACATATCTCTTGGTACTTTACCTGCTCTAAAACCATCTACTTTAGCAGTTTTTTGAATCTTTTTAAATGCCTTATCTAATGCTTTAGACCATTCTTCACCTTCTATTGTTATTAATACTTCGTTTTTCATTTAAACACTCTCCTTCAATACTTTATTATTATATAATATTTTAACTTTACATGCAAGGAAATAACCAATAAAAAATATTAATTAATTGTTTACAAAAAATGTACATTTATGATATCATATTACGAAAAAAGGTGAAATATTATGGAAACACTAAATATATCAAAAAATGCATTTAAAAAATTGCAACAATTTATAATTGATAAAAGGCTAAATAATACCGAAGCCAACTTTTACTTATTTTATGAAAAATATAAATGGAACACTAATCCAAAATTAATAAAATTTTTATTTCACACCTCTGGTCCAGTTTATAGCAATAAATTATTTACAATAAACGAACTTATAGATAATAGAGAAATGATCAATATACCAGAATTAATCTTACCAGAAAAGTTAGCAATTGTAGATGGTAATATTATAGGGCATACTATTCCATACATAGAAAATACTAATTTTAGTTTAATTCTAGATGATTATAGTATTACAAATAAAGAAAAACTAGAAATGTTTAGACAAATTGGTAATATATTAGAACGAATGAAATGTGTACGAGAAAAAACCGTACTAAATGACTTCTTTTTAAATGATTTACATGAGGGAAACTTTATATTAAACAAACAAACAAATAAAATCAATGTCATCGACTTAGATAGTGCTAAAATAAGTGGAAATAAACCATTTGAAGCAAAATATTTAACACCAAAATCTCCTATTTCAACTATGCCTAAAAAATATATTCAAAATCAGGATTTAAGATTTCCAGGATTTATTATTTCTGATGAAAATAGTGATTATTATTGTTATATTATTATGGTATTAAATTTCTTATACAAAGGGAATATCAGGGAACTGACAATAGATAAATTTTATATATACCTAAATTATTTAAAAAGTTTAGGATTATCTTATGAATTATTAGATAAGTTCTCTAAAATTTATGAATATGTTGATAATGAAAATATAAAGGATTACTTAGATTTAATTAGTGATGATATTATTCATAAATCAAGAAAATTAGTATTTGAAAAACATACAAAAAACTCTAAAAATTAACTTTAGAGTTTTAATATTATAATTTATTTCCTTTTATCCCTTCATCACCAAAATTACCTAAATCAAATTTCTCTAATTGTGTATTATCTCTTACAATATTTGTATACTCTAATAAATCAATCATTATTTCTTTATCCTCAGTTATATCCAATAAATCACAAGCCTCTTCATAAGATATAGTTCCAACCATATCAAATAACATAAAATGTAATAATTCTTTATAATATAATAAGTCCCTATATCGTTCATGTAAGAAAATACATTCAAGATAATAATCACGATTTTCCTTTAATTTTATAAAGTTTTTAAAGTTATCTATATCTTTTTCACTATAATGAATTTTACTAGTATAATGATTTTTAATACAGCAAGGAATAGTTTTAAGTTTTATTTTTCTTATTAATTTATCAAATATACCTTCACCTATTGTTATACTAAATAATTTAAAACATGTATTAAAAACATCTCCACTTATTACTTTTAAACTTTTTGGAATTGTAACATGTCTTAAACTTATACACCACTGAAAAGGGTCTCCTTCTATTTCCTCAACACCTTCTTGAATTATCACACTTTCTAAACTCGCACAATTTGAAAATGCTTCATCACCTATTTTTTTAACACTCCCTGGAATAATTACATTTTTCAATTGTATACAATTAAAAAATGCCCTTTTACCTATTTTTTTTAACCCCTTTGGCATCGTTACATACATTAAACTATACCACTTTGCACAAAATGCCTTTTCACATATTTCCTCAACACCATCTGGAATTACAACCTCAGGTAGATTTCCTACTACTTTACATCCAAATAGTTTTTTATCTCTAATATCAAATTCCATTTAAACACCCACATTCATGCTTATTATAACATAACTTTTTAAAAAAATAAAAAAGGACTATTAGTCCCTTATTAACAAACTTTAAGTATTTCTACTTTATATTTTCCAGTTGGAGATTCAACCTCAACTATATCTCCCTGTTTTGAACCAATTATTGCCTTTGCAATTGGAGATTCATTTGATATTAGATTTGACATTGGATCTGCTTCTTGACTTCCAACTATTTTATATTCTTCAAAATCATCTTCGCCATCATATTTCAAAGTTACCGTTGTTCCAATTGATACTACACCATTACCACCATCTTGAATTATAGTGGCATTCTCAAGTATAACTTCAATTTCTCTAATTCTTGCTTCAACTATTGCTTGTTCATTACGAGCAGCATCATACTCAGCATTTTCCGATAAATCACCTAAGGCACGTGCTTCCTTTAAAGACTTAATTACTTCTAATCTTTTTTCCTTCTTTAAATAATCTAATTCACTTTCTAATTTCATAAAACCATCAGCAGTTAAATATATATCCTTTTTAGTTTCTTTTGTCATAAAACATCCACCTTTATAATTTTTTAACATCTACAAGATAATACTACATAATGAGTCAAATGTCAAATATTTTATTACTTCCAAATATTAGAATTTATATTTATATTTAACAATCTAATATGTTATATGTAGCCATTACTAATTATATTCATAATAATATTATTTGTGATATTTTTTATATTTTTCTTCTAATAAGATCGTATTTTTCTACTTTAAATGGTACAGGTATATAAAGTATTTCCTCTGGATGTCTAGCTGCATTCCTTTCACCAAATCCATCCATTATTTTATCAACTACAAAACTTTCACATTTATTTGGACCAAATACTTCTACTTCCCATCCTACTTCAAAATAATTTCTTTCAGTAATAGTCATAATACCATCTTTATAATCAAGCACAACACCTAAAAAATCTTGATTAGATTCTTCACATCTACCATTATAATATTGCTCTTTTTCACTAGGTTTAGACATTAAGAATTGAGGACATGTTTCTCTATTAGCACACCTATTAAGTATAAATTTATCTCTTTCATCTATTTTCCTTATACCATTATAGTAATTATCTATTACTTTTCTATATATATTAAGTATAGTAGATACATAATATATGCTCCTCATTCTACCTTCTATTTTAAAAGAAGTAACACCTAAATCAATTAATTCGCCTATATAATCAATCATAGATAAATCTTTAGAACACATAGTAAACCTTGGATTTTTTTCTAATATTTCACCATCACATACTAAATCAAAGTCCCATCTACATATTTGACTACATCCACCTCTATTAGCGTCTCTATTAGTCATATAATTAGACATTACGCATCTACCTGAATATGAAGTACACATCGCACCATGAATAAAAGTTTCTAACTCTATATTAGAATTATCTCTAATTGCTTTAATATCTTCATATGATGCCTCACGACCTAGTACAACCCTTTCAACAATGCCCTCTTTCTCATAAAACTTTATTGCTTCTATATTTAAAGTAGATTGTTGTGTACTTATATGTACTGGTATTTTAATATTGTTTTCTTTTAATATATCTATTATAAAAAGATCAGCAATAATAATCGCATCTACCTTACAACACTCTAATTGCTTTAAATAATCAATTAACTGATTTATATTTTCATTATGAAATATCATATTAATAGTTACATATAACTTTTTATTTAAAGAGTGAACATAAGAACTTGCTTCCATTATTTCATCTATTGTAAAATTCCTAGCATTTGCCCTTAGAGAAAATTCTTCTCCTCCAATATATATAGCATCTGCCCCATAAAGACATGCCCATTTTAACTTTTCCAAATCTCCAGCAGGAGAAAGTAATTCTACTCTTTTCATCTTTTCACCTTATATATTGTTTTTCTAGATAAAAAATAATCTTCCATATCATCAAAATATGATATATCATTATTGTTAAATGAATCTATAACACTCTCAAAATTAGGTATATTTAAACTATCTAAAAATATGTAATCAATACCAGATTTTTCTAATAATTCCAAATGTTTTATACCATTAATACACTTATCACTTAAGGTTATTGTATCATCACCATCTTCTATTATAGGATATTTTTTATTGGATAAATTCTCATATATTTCATAAGTTTTATGTGATTTATCATAACCTATATGCTTTAAATAATTTGTAATTAATTTTCTACTTGATGCCATCATTCTAACATATCCAAATATTTGTACTATATATTTCATATCAACATTTTTCTTTATATCTAATATCTCATCTATAGTTATATCACTAGATAAAAATGTACCAACTACTCCTCTATTCTTCCAAAAATTGCAAGTCATATAATTAGTAGTCAAATGTTCCTGATTCCAGTATAATGGTATATTAGAATCTATACTTTTAACTATATTATATATTGATATATCATAATAAATTATTCCATCTATATCATAATCTTTAATTAGGTTTATAATATCTTTTAAATACTCTAAATCACTATTATATATATTTTTATTTAAAGATACAAAAACTTCTCTTTTTAAATTCTTTATATATTTTATTTTACTTACTATTGACTCCTTTGTTTCATAAGAAGCAAATCCTATACTTAAGTTCTCTATTCCTATAATAATACCATCTATTTTTTTTATTAAACTATCAGTAAAATGTAATGGTAATGTAATTATTTTTTTCAATAATCATCACTTCCTTTTAGAAACTGCAAGTCCATCTCCAATATCTAATATTGTTGTCTCATACAGTTCTTGTTCCTTTAACCAACAAACAAACTCTCTTATTTTTCTAGCAAGTTGCCTTGTATTTCTATTATTTGTAAGTTCTGGATTTTCAACAAACCCATGGAATTTTAAATTATCTGTTATTATAACACCTGACTTCTTTAAATTTGAACTATATTTTATAAAAAACTTTTTATATTGTGCTTTAGCAGCATCTATAAATATTAAATCAAATTTTCCAGGTATATCTACATCAAGTGCATCTGCGTATATTAAATCAATTTGCTCTTCTAATGAAATATTTTTTATATTATTTAATGCTTCCTTATATCTTTCTTCATCTTTTTCTATAGTTACTACTTTTATATCAGTATCTACTAAAGCCATTTCTATTGCAGAATATCCTACAGCACTTCCAATTTCTAATATATTTTTAACATTATTTTGTTTTATGTAACTGATTATGAAAGAAATACCTTCATCTTTTATGATAGGTATTTTATTTTCTAAAGCATTTAGTTTAATTTTATTAACAATATCATTTGTCATTATCTGTCCCATTTACCTAATTTTTTTAGTTCCTTTTCTTTATTTTGATGTTCTTTATATGTTTTAAAGAAGTAAGTAACTCCTTCATTATCGGAAAGGAAATATAAGTATTCTGTTTCACTAGGATTAACTGATGCTTCTATTGCTGATTTACTAGGAATAGAAATTGGACCAGTAGGTAATCCCTTAACTATATATGTATTATAATCATTCTTTGCACTAATAACCTCACTTGTTGCAATTCCAAGTTCATTAAACTCTAAACCAAGTCCATAATATGCAGTAGCACAGCTTTCTAACTTTTGACCTTTTTTTAATCTATTATGAAATACAGACGAGATATTAGTAAAATCCTTTGTTTTTCCCTCTTTTTCTATAACAGAAGCAAGAGTTATAACTTCATGTAGAGTTTTATTACTACTATTTATTTTTTCTTTATATATTGATAATACTTGTCCCATTTTATCTAGCATTTTCTTAAATATTGTTTTAACGTCGACATCTTTTGATTCAAAAATATATGTATCAGGGAATAAATATCCTTCTAATGGATAATATAAAGTACTAGATTTTATATCATCTGTTATAAACCAGTATTCTTTTATTAATGAATCAATATAATTACTATCCTTAACCAAATTAAGTACATCATCATAAGTATTATTTGTTTTCTCACCTATTAAAGTTGCTACTTGTTTAAAACTTAAGCCCTCTTTAAATGTAATTTTAATTTGTTTAGATTCATCTATATAATTATCTCCCTTAGATATTTTATCAACTATTTTTTCTACATCCATATTAGGGCTTAATTCATATTCTGCTGCTTGAAGATTATTTATCTTCTTTAATTTTAAGTAGAATCTAAATACAATTTCACTTCTAATTAACTTATTTTCTTTTAAAGTTTTAGCAATCATCTTAGATGAACTACCAGGTTTTATTTCCACTATTTTTATAGAATTATCATTTTTATTAACTGCACTTATACCTATCTTATAGTATAAACTAACTGAAATCATAAGAACAGCAACTACAATAACTGCAATTATCATTATATTTCTTAACTTCTTCATATACTCCTCCAATAATCAAAAATGGCTTATTCGCCATCTTTATTATTCTCTTCTTGTAAACTTTCAAGGATTGTTTCAATAATTTTCCATTCTTTTTCTGTTTCAATTGGCTCTAATTTAGTATTATCATCAGTTGGATCAAATATTGAAGCATAAACTTTAATATTTTTATTTTCATCCAAAGTATTATCTGTATATACTATATAACTTTTATTTGTTTCCTCGGAATCAAACGTAAATAATACATCACATGTTATTTCTTTTCCCTCATCATTAATTACTGTAAAACTATTTTTATCTTTCATTTTAATTTTCCTTTCTTTTATCTAAATAGGTTTGTAATATTATACAAGCTGCTACTGAATCAACTTTTTTCTTCTTATGGGCTCTACTATAGTTATTCTCTATCATATAAGAATGTGCTTGAACTGTAGTTAACCTTTCATCTTCAAGAATTACTTCAATATCAAGATAATCTTCTAGCATTTTCTTAAAGTCCATAGTAACTAAAGCCCTAGAGCCTAAAGAATTGTTCATATTCTTAGGCAACCCTAATACTATAGTTGTAATTTCATATTGTTCTTTTATTAATTTAACTTTTTCTAATAGTGAGTTATAATCTTCATTATCAAATCTAAGTACGTCTAAGGACGATGCGATTAAGTTTAATTTATCACTAAGCGCAACACCTAAGGTTTTTGTACCCAAATCTAAACCTAAATATCTCATTTATTTTTTTAAATAAATACTAAGCAAAAAGCCAATTATTTTATCACGCTCAATCGAACAAATTTTACTTCTTGCCTCTCTATGATTAGATATATATCCTGGATCCCCACTTATTAAATACCCAGTTAATTGACTTATTGGGTTATAACCTCGCTCTTCCAATGATTCATATACATCATTTAATATTTCACAACAACGTACATCTGTTAATTCATCTACATCAAAAAGACTAGTATTAGAACTCAAAATATCACCAACCTTATAAATTAATATATATCTATTTTAACATTTTTTTTTAAAATTTACAACTTATAAGGATTAAATTAGACTAAAAACTTACTCTTCCTTTTTACCCTTTATATCCTCTATTTTATCAATAATTTCATCTTCATAAAAGTGATATGTAGATAACAATATAATTGTAAGTGGAAGTGCTATTATAATTCCCCACATACCATATAATATTCCTCCTGCAAATACAGAAAATATTGTAAGAAGTGGTGGAACATTATTTGATTTACCATAAATTCTAGGAGAAATTATATATCCATCTATATTAGGACATACAATTGCAACTATTAAAGTTAAAATAAATAAATTTTTAGATATAAAGAATGCCGTTATAGCCGCTATTATATTAGCAAATATACCACCAAAATATGGAATTATTGTAGTTACAGAACAAAGTACTCCTAATAATAAGTAATATGGATGTCCAATAAGGAAGAATATTACTGTATACTCAACAAACTGTATTAATATAAATTTACCCAAACCAATAAAATAATTACTTACCTCATCATCTAAACGTTTTACATATTGATAAGTCTTCTTATTTTTTCTTCTTAATACTTTTTTAAGTTTTTCTCTTATTCTATCCATATCTGCTAAAAAGTAAATCGAAGTTATAAATGTTATTATTGTAAAAGTCAATATATCAATTGTCTTATTTATTACTGTCATAGATATATTACCAATAGATTCACCAAACTTACTTAATATAGCATTCGCATCTATTAATTCTTCTTGTATAAATTTTAAATCTAATTTATATTTACTCGATAAATCCTGTACAAACGACAATACTAAATTAAATAATGCCCCTAATTGTTCTACTACTATTGGTATTATTAAATATATTATTAATACTACAAAGCCTACAAGTAAAGCCATTATGATAAATACAGCAAGTGGTTTAGGTATTTTCTTTGAAACCATTTTCTTTAATATAGGATATAGTGCATATGCAAGTGCAAAGGCAAGAAAAAATGGTGCAATTATAGAAATAGTTTTATTTATAATAGTTGACCACAAGGAATTGGTTTTGCATAATAAATATATAATCACACATATCAAAGTTATATTTATTAATTTATAATTTAACTTTTGTTTCATCATAATTATTCCTCCATTATTATAGTAATAGGTCCATCATTTAAAAGTTCAATCTTCATATCACTTCCAAATATTCCATGTTTTAAATTAGATATATTTTCACCTAAAACTTGATTAAATATATCGTATAATTCTCTAGCACTTTCATATTCTAATGCACTTTTAAAACTAGGTCTATTTCCCCTTTTTGTATCTGCATAAAGAGTAAACTGAGATATAGATAAAATACTACCATCTATATCTTTTATACTTAAATTAAGTTTTTTATTACTATCTTCAAATATTCTTAAATTTATTATTTTTTTTACCATTTTATTTATTTTATCTTGATTATCTCCATAAGTAAATCCAACAAATATTAATAACCCCTTATCAATTGATTGATATACTGAATTATTTATTGTAACACTAGACTTTAAAACTCTTTGAATTACTACTCTCATTTTATTATTCTCTCTATTTTCTTAATGTTAGATATTGAATATAAATCATCCATATATTTTTTTAAAACATCAACATCATTTACTAATACTTCTGCTTGATATATATATATATTTCCCTTACTAAGTACATTTATACCTTCAACAGAAACATTATCTAATGATGATTTATTTATTATATCAAGTAATAATTTATCGCTATACTCTGCATGAATTAATATTGTTGCCATAAATTTTCTATTAACAGAATCATTCCAAAATACATCTATAGTTCTTTCACTATCATCTATATTATGGCAACAAGTTCTATGAATAGTTATACCATTACCCTTAGTTATATATCCAATTATTTTATCTCCCTTTACTGGAGAACAACAGGATGCAAGTTGAGTTTTTATTCTATCTATTCCACTTACTATTACATCTGTATCAATATCAATTTCTTTTGGGGTATTATTTAATACTCTATTTACTATAGCATCCTCTTTTGAAGCATTTTCTCCCATTGCAAAATTTACAACAGTTACCGCATTTAATTTACCAGAACCAATATCAAGATGTAATTCATCTTTATTAGATAATTTGTATTCATCATATATTTTTTCTAATACTTCATCATTATAAAAGTCATTAAAATTATATTTCTTCTTTCTTAGAATATTCTGTATCGCCTCTTCACCTAGTTTTATATATTCTTGTTTATCTATTTTACTATAAAAACTTCTTATTTTATCTCTAGCACTCACAGTTGTAACAATGTTTAACCATTCATAACTTGGTCCTCTAGAATTTTGATTTGTATTTATTTTTACAATATCACCACTGTTTAATTTATAGTCAAGAGGTACTATATTATTATTTACTATTGCACCTACCATTTTATTTCCAACTTCAGTATGTATTTTATATGCAAAGTCAATTGGAGTTGAACCACTAGGTAACTCAAATACATCTCCTTTAGGAGTATACACATATATACTATCTTGTATTACCATCTGTTCCTTTACAGCAGAAACAAAATCATAATCATCTTGTTTTTCTTCATTAAGTTCCATAATAGATTTAAAGAATTGAAGTTTTTGTTCAACAGCAGTTTGTACTGCCTTTGTACCATTTCCACCTTCTTTATAAGCCCAATGAGCAGCAATACCATTTTCTGCTATCTCATCCATTTCATAAGTACGTATTTGTACTTCAAAAAGATTGCCATCTATTCCAAAAACTGTAGTATGTAATGATTGATACATATTAGATTTAGGCATTGCAATATAGTCCTTAAATCTTTTAGGGATTGGTTTAAATTTAGAGTGAATTAAACCTAAAACTTTATAACATTCTTCCTCTGTTTCAACAAACACTCTTAGCGCAAGTAAATCATATATTGTATTAAATGTTTTACCCTTAGATAATTTTTTATATATACTATAAATTGATTTAGCTCTTCCCTTTATTTCATGTTTAATATTATGTTCATTTAATAAATTGCTAATTTCACTTTTCATTGAAACTACTAACTGATCTCTATCATTTTTACTTTTATTTAAAGTATCAACAATATCTTTATACACATCTGGTTTATAATACATTAAAGATAAATCTTCTAATTCTCCCTTTATTGTATGTATACCTAGCCTATGAGCAATAGGCGCTAAAACTTCTAGAGTTTCTCTTGCCTTTTCTTTTTGACTCGTTTCTGATATTGCATACAAGGTTCTCATATTATGTAATCTATCAGCAAGTTTTATTACAATTACTCTAAAGTCCTCAGCCAAACCAACTAATATATTTCTCTCACTCATAATAATTGCATCACTACTTGAATTTAAACTAATTTTATTTAATTTATTTACACTTTCCACTAAAAATGAAACTTCTTCACCAAAATTTAATTTTATATCTTCTACTGTTGCTCTATCATTTTTTAAAACTTCATGTAATAAGCCAGATACTATTGCGTTAGTATCTGGACATATATCAGCAACAATTAAGGCAACATTAACCGCATGACTTAAAAGAGATTCTTTATTTAACCTTTTTTCATCACCATATTTTTCTTTAGCATAACTATATGCATTTTCTATTAACCCTTTATCATAAGAATTATTAAAATGTGATAATAAGTCATTAAAAATTTGACCTGATTCCATTAATTAATCATTAACTCCTTTTACTTTTAATTCTTCTTTTTCATGATTATCCCAAGATTGTCTACTAACTAGATTTTTACCTAAGTTTTTCATATTTAAGATATACCATAAAGAAGTTGCTAGTAACAACGAAGAATATGTTCCTATAATAATTCCTAATAAAAGAGCAATGTTAAAGTTAAATATCTCATGTGTACCAAAAATTATTAAACTAACAACTGGTAACAATGTAGTTATACTTGTAAATATACTTCTTTTAAATATTTGATGAATACTTTTATTTAATACATCATTAAGTTCTTCCTTAGATTTAACCTTACCTCTAATTGCTTTAAGATTTTCTCTTAAACGATCAAAAGCAACTATAGAACCATTTATTGAATAACCAAGTATTGTAAGTATTGCTGCTATAAAAATACTTGATATTTCAAATTTGAATATACTAAATATTACAAATACAAAGAATATATCATGGAATAAAGCAATTATAGAACTTATTGCATAACTAAATCTATATCTAATAGTTATATATATTATAATTCCTATCAATGATATTAAAACTGCATATATGGCATTTAATGTAAGTTCTTTTTTAACTATATTACTAATTACATTAATCTCAACTTCAGCCTTAAAATCTTTCTTTAATCCATCAACTAAAGTATCACTTTCTTCTTTATTAAGTTCCTTATCTAATACTATAGAATACCCATCCTTAGTTTTACTTATCTTACTTAAACTATAGTTTTTTCCTTCAAAATAATTATTTACTTCTTTTTGAGTAATATTATTATTTACCTTTATATCAACACTAGTTCCACCCTTATACTCTAAACCTAAATTAAACCCAGATTTTAACATAAAACAACTTCCAAAAACTATTAATATTAGAAGTATAGTTAATATAGCAGGTCTTGCCTTTGAATATGAAATAGTTTTATTATTACTTTCTTGATTAATTTTTTTCTTATTTATTTTAATAAATGAATTAACCCTAGTATCAAAGAATTCAGTATTTACAAACCATTTCAATAGTTTTTTATTTATAACAACCATTACCAATAATGTAACAAGTATATTTATAATTAACATTGTAGCAAAGCCCTTTACACTACTTTCACTAAATATAAATAGGATTATTGCTACTATTAAGGTAGTTATATTAGCATCTAATATTGATGACAAACTGTTTTTGTTACCATTTTCAAATGCTGATTTTAACCCTTTACCATTATATAATTCTTCTTTAATACGTTCAAAACTTATTATATTAGCATCTATTGCCATACCTATTCCAAGTACAATAGCCGCAATACCAGGTAATGTTAATGTACCTCCTATTAACCAGAAAGTAAAGAATACAAGTAAAGAATATAATATTATACTTAAACTTGTAACAAATCCTGAGAAATGATACATAAGGATTAAAAACAACATTACAAGTGCAATACCTATTAATCCAGCAATTACAGTTTTATTTAATGAATCACTACCAAAACTAGCACCTACTACAGTTGATTGTAATTCATTAAGTTTAGTAGGTAGGCTTCCTGAATTAATTAACTCAACTAATGTAGTAACTTCTTCCTTAGTAAAATTAGGGCTTTGTATTACTACATCAGATGAAAATGCAGAATTTACATATGCTGCTGAAATACAATGTGAATCACCTAAAGCATTACATGTTGTTTCATTAGCATAACGGTCTACACCTTCTTCAAAATCAAGCCAAATAACTATTAAATTTTCTCCATCTTTCCTAGTACTTACCTCTTTTGTTACATTATAAAAAGTTTTTGTATCCTTTATAGAAAGTGATACTACTGGTATACCATTTTGATACTGAACAGAAGCACCACCAGCATTTAAGACATCACTACTCATAAGTAATTTATCGTTTTTATCCCTAAAACTTAAGGATGCTACTGTGTTAAGAACACTTCTTGCTTCGTCCTCATCTTCTATTCCAGCAAGTCTTACACGGATACGATTATCACCTTCAATAGAAATTTCTGGTTCAAGAACACCTAAAATATCAATTCTTTTTATCATTGTATTATAAGTTGAACTCATCATCTCAGGTGTTACTTCCTCACCATTTAACCCCTCAACTTCATATAATACCTCAAAACCACCTGCTAGTTCTAACCCCAAATTAGTATCTTTAAATATAGGTATTATTAATACTGCAAAAACAAGTGAAATTATTGTTACAATAACAGATCTAGATATAATACCATAAATATCTACTTTTTTCTTATTTTTCTTCGCCATCAGTTTTTTCTCCTTCCATAAGTTCCTCTTTTGTTACATTAAAAATATCTCTTATCATAGTAGCAATAGTTAGGTTAGTTGCCCTCTTCCATTTTAATCGACTAAGACACAAAAATATATCTTCTTCAGTTATATTTATATTCTCATCTCTTAATTCTTCACATCTTGCAACAAGCGCAGGTTTTATATGTCTATATAATTCGTGCAATGTATTAAACTCGTTCATACTACCACCTTTATATTTTTAAATATACGTATATATTATAACTTATATTATAAGTTTTGAAAACATAAATATTTAAACATAACAAAAATTAAAGTATTTTTTTACTTAAATAACTATATATTTATTATAGAGGTGATCCATATAAAAAGCAAATTTATAACAACTACACTAATATTATTAGCGGGTGGATTTATAACAAAAATACTTGGAATGATTATAAAAATAGTCATGACAAGATTAATAGGAACAAATGGTATCGGATTATATATGTTAATAATGCCAACATTTAACCTCTTTATAACAATATGCCAATTAGGATTCCCAGTTGCAATTAGTAAGTTGGTTGCAGAGGACAAAAACAACAATAAACAGATAGTATTCTCTAGTACTATTTTTTCATTATTTTTAAATATATGCTTAATAGTCTTAATAGTAATACTTGCACCTATAATTTCAGATAAACTACTTCATAATAACGATACATACTTTTCCATAATTGCAATATCACTTACACTACCATTTATTAGTATATCTAGTATACTAAGAGGTTATTTTTTTGGAAAACAAAAAATGTTTCCACATATACTGTCAAATTGCTTTGAACAAGTTTTAAGATTAATAATAATAATAGTAATAATTCCATACTTAGTCCCAAAAGGAATACATATAGCAGTAGCAGGAGTTATTTTAACAAACATAATTAGTGAACTTGCATCAATACTAATTTTATTCTTCTTTGTACCAAAAAACTTTAAGATTACCAAGAAAGATCTACGTTATAGTAAAGAAAATATGAAAGATGTATTAAACATAAGTATACCAACTACATCATCTAGAATTATTGGATCAATTGGATATTTCTTTGAACCGATAATACTTACATCAACCCTATTAATGTGTGGCTATTCAAATGATTTTATTGTTACAGAGTACGGTATTATAAATGGATATGTACTACAATTATTACTATTACCTTCATTTTTTACTATGGCTATCTCACAAGCACTACTTCCTGTTGTAAGTAAATCCTATTCAAACGGTAATAAAAGTTATACAAAACAAAAAATCAAACAAGCAATATTTTTCTCATTATTAATTGGTATACCAGCAACTTTATTATTTCTAATATTTCCAGAATTTTTCTTAAAATTAATATACAATACTAAAGAAGGTGTAAAATATATAAAATTTCTAGCACCTATTTGTATACTACATTACATACAATCTCCTATTAGTAGCAGTCTACAAGCAATGGGTAAGGCAAAAGACGCTATGTATGGAACAATTATTGGTATGATTTTAAGAACATCTCTTTTATTTATATTATCTAGTTTAAAAATAGGAATGTGGGGATTAGTTATTGCAACAGGAATAAACATAATATTTGTAACATTATTTGACTTTAGCAGAGTAAAAAAACATCTTTCGGATTAAATGTAATCTATTCTAAAGATTCTATTTCCTCTTTTGTAAGACCTGTACATTTTATTATTATATTTATATCCATATTTTCCTTTAACATCATTCTTGCTATTGACAGTTTTTCTTGTCTTTCTCCTTCAAGCGTTCCTTTTTCAAT
>CAOKET010000020.1 GCA_948467605.1 uncultured Mycoplasmatota bacterium
GGGGTTTATGATATTATATTTAATTGTAAATATTATTGTTAACATATATTTATTTTTATAACTTTTTAATATTATTATTTATACATTATTAATGCTGAAAAACAGTATATTTGTTCCTCTGAAAATACTGATGTACTTACACTAAATTTTATATCAATTATATTTCCATTAAATTCACTTAAAAATTTGTTTATACTCTCTTCTAAGTCTTTTTCATGATCACAATCAAATACTTTAACTTTCATAAAAAAATCACCTATATATATTTTATTTATATATAAGTGATTATTTTGTCGTTTACTCTACTGTTACGCTTTTTGCTAAATTACGTGGTTTATCTACATCTAAGTTTTTTATTTTAGTAACGTAATAAGCAAGAAGTTGTAGTGGAATTACTGATATTATAGGCATTAATATATCTATAGTATCTGGAATATCTAGTATTATATCTGCACAATCGATATCTGATTTTTCTCTTGATAATATAATTGTATATGCTCCTCTTGATTTTACTTCTTTTACATTGCTTATCATTTTATCAAATAAGTTTTTATTAGTACATACACAAATAACTGGTACATCTTGTTCTATTAATGCAATTGGACCATGTTTTAATTCTCCTGCTGCGAATGCTTCTGAATGTATATATGATATTTCCTTTAATTTTAAAGATGCTTCCATTGCTGTTATATAATCTAATGATCTTCCTAAAAAGAATACATCCTTTTTTGTACTAATTATTTTAGCAATATTTTTTATTGAATCTAAACATTTTAATATTTTCTTCATATTACTACTAATATTTAGTATTTCTCTTTTTATATTCTCTTGTTTTTCTATATCAAGTGTTTCAGTTTGTTCTGCTAAGTAAAGTGCTAATATATAAAATATTGTAAGTTGAGAAGTATATGCTTTAGTTGATGCGACTGCTATTTCTGGACCTGCATATGTATATATAACATCCATAGCTTCTCTTGTTATACTACTTCCTACAACATTAGTTATTGCTAGAGTTCTAGCACCTAATTCTTTACACAATTTTAATGCTCCTAATGTATCTGCAGTTTCCCCAGATTGACTTACAAATATACATAAAGATGATTTATCTACAAGTGGTTCTTGATATCTAAACTCGCTTGCTAGGAATGTTTGAGTTGGAATATGCGATAGATTTTCAATTAATCTAGAGCCTACCATTCCTGCATGAGCCGCTGTTCCGCATGCTATGATAAAAATATTTTTTATTGATTTTGCATCTAATTTCAAATTTTCTAGGTTAACTTTTTCACCTAGTTTTATTTTTGAACCAATTGTTCTTTCTACTGATAGTGGCTGTTCAAAGATTTCTTTTAACATGAAATCTTCGTAACCTTCTTTTGATGCAGAATCTAAATCCCACTCTATATGAACTAAATCTCTATTTAATACTTTTCCATCATAATCAGTAATAGTTACACTATCAGTAGTAAGAATAGCCATTTCATTATCGTTTAAGAAATATACATCTCTTGTTCTACTTAATAGCGCTGGTATATCTGAAACAATATACTTTTCATCGCTATTTACACCAATTACTAATGGGCTATCTTTTCTAATAGCAACTAATTTGTCAGGTTCATTACTAGATATTACTCCAAGTGCATAACTTCCTTCTAAATCTTTAACTGCTTTTCTACATGCCTCAACTATATTTCCTTCGTAATATGAGTCAATTAAATGTACTATTACTTCTGTATCAGTATCTGATAAGAATTTATATCCCGCTTCTTCTAATGAATTTTTTAGTTTTGAATAATTCTCAATAATTCCATTGTGAACTATGGAAATTGTATTTGATGAATTATTATGTGGATGGGAATTGTTATCTGATGGTACACCATGAGTTGCCCATCTAGTATGTCCAATACCTAAATACCCATCTATATCATTTGTTTTTAATAGTTCTTGTAAAGCAATTATCTTTCCCTTTGTTTTACAAGTTTTAACTATGTTGTCTGATACAACTGAAATACCCGCTGAATCATAACCTCTATATTCTAACATTGAAAGTCCTTCAACCAAAAACTTTTTGGCTTTATTCTTTCCAATATATCCTACTATACCACACATTTTTTATTAACCTCCAAATTTTTGCACTTATTTTATCTTTGTCCTAGGAATTGCTTCTTAGTTTTAAATAAAACTCAAAAGACTGTGCTAGTCTTAGGAACATCCGCCGAAAAATTCGATAATTCCTTCCTCGTCAACTCTTAATAAGTTCGGGCGCTATTACTATAATTATAATTTTAACTCTTAATATCACCTCCACGATATAAACTACTATATTATATACATAATTTATATCATAGTAACATTATATCAAAAAGAAAGAAAAAAAACATCATTTGCTGATGTTTTATTTTGAATTTTTTTCTAACATTTCTGAGAAAACTGTACTTGTTGTTGCCAAATTTTGTATATCTGATGGAATTATGATTTTAGTTGCATTTCCATTAGCAACTTTTTCTAATGATTCATAACTTTTTAATTTTAATACTTGTTCACTTGGGTTTACATCTTTTAGTAATTGTAAACCTTTTGCAGTTGCTTCTTGTATTTTAAGGATAGCTTCTGCTTCTCCTTCTGCTTCTTTTATTTGTGCTTGTTTTTTTGCTTCTGCAACTAATATGGCGCTTTCTTTTTCACCCTCTGCTCTAAGAATTGCGGCTGTTTTTTCTCCTTCTGCTTTAAGTATTGCTTCACGTCTTTCACGCTCTGCACGCATTTGTTTTTCCATAGCGTCTTGTATATCTTTTGGTGGAATTATATTTTTTACTTCAACACGATTGATTTTTATTCCCCATGGATCTGTTGCTGAATCTAGAATTTCACACATTTTTGTATTTATTAAGTCTCTAGAGGTTAGTGTCTCATCTAATTCTAATTCACCAATTATATTACGCAATGTTGTTGCAGTTAAATTTTCAATTGCACTTATTGGATATTCAACTCCATACGTATATAGTTTTGGATCAGTTATTTGAAAATACACTACTGTATCAATATGCATTGTAACATTATCTTTTGTTATAACTGATTGTGGTGCGAAGTCTTGTACCTTTTCCTTTAATGAAACTTTATTTGCAACATGGTCAATAAATGGGATTTTTACATGTAATCCATTTTGCCAAGTTTGATGATAACTTCCTAATCGCTCTACTACATTACTTTGAGCCTGTGGTACAATTCTCACATTTGCAATTATTAAAACTATTAAAATTATACCTAAAATTATAAATATTTCCATGCCTATTCATCCCTTCTTCTTACTACTAATTTTACACCTTCAATAGCTAGTATATCTACTTTTTCTCCTATACTTATTGTATTACATGAAATAGCAGTCCATGTTTTACCAGCAACTTTTATTCTACCTGTTTTATTTTCAGATATTTCTGATGTAACTATTCCTACTTGACCAACAACACTATCTAAATTGGTCTTGATACTTTCTATCTTTAATACTTTTGTTACGAATTTTCTTGTAAATATTAATGTTAAAAGTGTAGTTACAATAAATATTAATGTTTGAATCATCCATTCATCTATAAACAAAGATGATATTAGAGCAACTAGTGAACCTAATGCAACCCAAATGGTTACTAGATTCATAGTGCAGGCTTCTACTGTTAGACTAATTATCAAAACAATAATCCATATGTATTGTACTTCCATAACTAACCCTCCTTGATATAATTATACTACAATTTAATATAAAATTACAGATTTAGCAGTCTTTTTTAATCTTTTTATGAAGTAATTTAAATCCTCTAAGGTTTCACATTCAACTGATATTACAAATTGGTTATCTTCATCAATTTCATATATATAACTAAACATATATGTAGTCTTATTATTATCAAAGTATGTAAGTTTTTTTGTAATAAGATATAAGGATTTATTATCTATCTTTTTTTCATAGTTAGATACTATCTCTATATTGCTATTATAAAATTTATAGGTTGATATTAACCCTTTAGCAAGTTCAAATGTTCCAGGATAAAATATAACTGATGAGGATAGTATTTTATCATGATTAAGTATGCCTTGGTAATACTCATCAATATAATTTATTTCTTTGGGTAACATAAATGTATATCCATTATGTTCCTTTCTTACATATGATAAGTTAATAAATGAATTAAACCCAAGTAAAAGTGTTGATAATATAAGTACTATTATTAATAATATATAAATATATTTTTTATTGTTTTTTTTCATTTTAACACTACCTTATTTTAATATAATATTTTCATTTAATTTTATTATTAATTCCTCATCGTATAAATTTTTAGGAGATATATATGAGATAACTAATATGTTTGAAGTATCATATCTTATTATAACTTCCATAATATTATTATCATCATGGTTTTTAGAATATGAGAAATTATTATTGTCAATTATAAACTTTTCTTGTTCAAAATTTTTAATATTTTTTAGTACTTGATAGTTTATACTTTTTAACATTTGTTCATTTGTATATAGTGTTTGATTAGATGGTATTTGTTCTAGAATTGTTATAGAAACTGAACTTTTTCTATTATCGCTATATAATTTAAATACGTCTGTATCATTTTTATAATTTGATGTTAAGTAATATCCATCTATCATATCAATATGTATTTTATCATTGTCAATTTCGTTTACATACTTTTTATGTGAAATTATGCTTACTATTAAGATACTATCAATAACTATAAATATTATTAAAAATATTAACCATATTTTTTTCATACAATCACCTAGTTTCTAATACAGTAGAATTTAATCTAAATGCGCTTATATCATTAGGTGCATTTTCTACATTAATATATGCATTTGAAATAACTGATTTTTCAACTGAAAGTAATAGATTATTGTTATCATTAATTCTAGTATTTATTCCAATTATATCTCCATTACTATTTAGTATTAAACTTCCCTTATCAATACTATTTAATAGTAAGTTACTATTTATAGTTTTATATGACATTTCATTAAATACACCTACATATACATTACCCGTTACAGATGGCACTATTACATTATTGCCATTTACCTCACGTGCATCATAATTCATTTCAATTCTCTTACCCATTTTTCTATCAATTTTAATTACTGCTAGATTATATTCTCCTGAAAATGAAATTAACCCTTTATAATTAGCACGTTCATCAAACATGTTTATGATTTCATAATCATATTTTTCAAAAATATCCTTATTAAAAATATCGAATGTAGTAACTATTATATCATCTCTTATAAAGAATCCTGATGCACTATCGACAATTTTTCCGTCCTTATAAACATTGATTTTTACAATACTTTCTTTGTAATTATCATATATCCCTAATACTCTATCATCAGATATATCACTTTTATTTCCAAGATTAAATCTTTTAATATTAGAACTATTGTTATAGCACTCATCTAAATAACCTTGTTTATAATAGAGGATATCGCTTATTTTTAACATACCACTAGACTTTTCATTAATTATATTATACTGAAGTACTATATTTCCTAACAAATTAGTGTTTATATGAACCTGTGCTACATAATATTCTTTATTAGAATAATATAATTCTATATTATTTATATTTTCAAATGTAATATTTTCATTTAAAAACATAGATTTTATCCATTTAAAATTATTATATTTTTCTAAGTATATAGAGTGTTCTGATGTATAGTTATTTTCGAAATCTCCAAATATTCTAAATGGTTCTCTAACGAAATATTTGTTTAACATATTATCAATAGTAGTGTTCTTATCAAACAATTTTTCTGTAACTTCTTTAGAATATAAAAGTAATTGATTTTCATAATATGTATCTCTATATATAATTTCTGTATCTTCTTCTATTAAATATTTATCTTCAACATATGACATTAATTTTTTATAATTATACATTGATGGGAATTTGTTTAAATCTATATTAGAGTTTAATATTAAATGATTATTACTGTTAATTAAAGTAATATTTATTACAAATATTGTAAATAATAAAATTGTGCATGGAATATATAATTTTGATTTCATAAACACCTCATATTTTTATTATAACATATAATTTTATAAAATTATATGTTACAGATACATTATTCGGTGTTATAATTTTATTTAGGGGCGTGAGATTTATTGTGAATAGACAAAAAACTATTATAGGAGTAGTAGGCTATATTGAAAATATATTAGAAAATAGACCATTTATAACTGCAGATGAATGTATAAGAGAGGCAATTATTGCATCTGGTGGAATTCCAATTGTTATTATGCCAACTCAAAATATGCATTATGATCCTGATATAAATCCAAGTGAAGTACGTAGATTAAATGAAGAGGAAAAATGTGATTTAGAATCACAACTTGATTTATGTGATGGAATAATATTCCCAGGAGGTGCTAAATGGTATGAACACCATGAATATTTATTTAATCTAGCACTTGATAAAAATAAAAGTATACTTGGTATTTGTCTTGGAATGCAGATGATGGTTGCTGCTATTAATAGAAAACATGGAAATATAGAGTATAGGAATGAGAAAAATGATACATTTATAGACCATAAAAATACACCAAATAATGAGTACGCACATTCTATAAAAATAAAGGATAATACTATTTTAAAAAATATAATTGGATCAAATGAAATACAAGTAAATAGTAGACATAATTATCATATAGGAGATAAGTTAGATTTTATAATAAGTAGTTATGCTGATGATGGTATACCTGAGTCTATAGAGATGCCTAATAAAACTTTTGTAATTGGAGTTCAGTGGCACCCAGAAAAATTATTTAGTTTTGATATTAATAGTAAAAAAATATTTAGTGAATTTGTTAAATCATGTAAAAAGGACTAGCATTAGCCCTTTTATTTTGTTCTATTTATAAGATAAATAAATAATCCCTTTAACATATCTTTATAATTATCATCTATATAATTATGTTTTTCTAATTCATAAATTGCATCGTTAAATAGCTGTTCTTGTTTTTCCTCTGCGTATTTTTTAGCACCTGATTTTATAAATATATCTTGTACTTTTTTTAAATTATCATCTGATATATTTTTATTTCCATAATATTTTAATAATTCATTCATATATTTATCTTCATAATCATTTATATATGCGTAAAGAATTGTTTGTTTAAATTCACTTATATCTGAACTAATAGATTTACCAATCTCGCTAGGATTGCCATATATTCCTAATAAATCATCTTTTATTTGAAAGGAAATACCAATTTTATCTAATAATTGGTCTAATTTATTTTCATTTTTACCAGATAGAATCATACCCAATCTAAATGGACCAGTTATTGTATACCATGCTGTTTTTAGTTTATATATATCTAAAACATTACTTTCTAGGTTTTTATCATGGTTATAAAACCCACTAATAATAGGAAGTTCAACATCTATTTCTTCACCCTTAATAGTATTTATTACTATATTTGTATATTCTATTAGTAGGTTTATTATATTTGGATTATCTTTATATTTATCTAACATTAGTTTATTTGATAAATAAAATCCTAAATCTCCTATACAAAGTGCTAGTGAATTTGATAGATTTTGTTTTATATTAGTTTCCAAGTCATTATATTTATTAGAGTAATATACTGGTATTGTATCTTTACCACGTCTAGTAGTAGCATTATCTATTATATCATCATGTATTAATATAGATGTCTGAAATAATTCATAAGATATTGCTAGTGGTAAATAATTATCATCACTTCCACCAAATATACGATATGCTAGTGAGATTAAGTATGCCCTTATGAATTTTCCACCTTCGTTCATTCTTATTAACTGTTTTATAGATTCTTTTACTATATCATTGTCATCCTTAGAAATGATGCTATCATTAAATATCTTTTGTTCTTTTATACATTTATTTACTATTTCTTTATAATCTAAATAAAATTTTATTATGCATTTAAAATCTTCTATTTCTTCTTTTATTGTAGATGCTCCTGCAGTTATACATATATTAGTATTTATATTTAGTTCATTATGAGAATTTAAGAACGCAAATAATTCATCTATATCAGATAATAAATAACTTGTACAATATTTATTACATACATTAAATAATTCTTTTGTGTTTGAACTGTTTTTTCCACCTATTACAATCATTACATCGCTTGTTTTTGCAGCATCAGCAGCATAATTTTGTACTGCTTTAATAGCGTTACATGTACTATTAACAAACTCTATATTTTTATTTGGGTATTTTTCAAGTATCATTTTAGAGTATTTTTCAACTTTATCTCTATTAAATGTAGTGTGGCAAATCATAAATACATTATCTTTCAAATTTTCTATATTTTCAATATCTTCTTCATTTTCAATTATTATGGCAGTATTATTACACCATCCATTACTTCCAATTACTTCTGGATGATTTTTCTTACCAATTATTATTATCGAATATGAGTTATTATATTTTTCTGCTATTTGTTCGTGAACTCTTATTACATTTTTACATGTTGCATCGTAATATTCGATATTATTTTTGTTTAAATAATCATATGTTGATTTTGGTTCGCCATGTGCTCTTATTACAACTACTCCGTCTTTTGCATCTTTTAAATCATCTATGCAAGTAATACCCAATTTTTCTAAAGTATTTATAACTGTTTCATTATGTAAAATTTCTTTGTAAATATATACTTTTTTGCCTTCACTAGCAAGGCTTTTTGCAATATCAATCGCATTTTTGGCACCTGGACATGTACCACACATTTTAGAAATATTTATCATTTTACAACTCCTATATCAAACTTAATAAAAGTATATCATATATAGAGTTAAAATATACAGTTTTATAAACTAGAAAATTAGTTATTTATTAAAAAACTTATTTAATTTACTAATTAGTTTATATATGGTAAAATTTTATTAATAAAAATAATGTGGAGGCTAATTATGTATAAATTTGAATTAAATTCAACTACAAAGAAAAGTATAAACGACAACTTATTAAGAACTTTAGGAATAAGTCTTAAAGAACTTGATGAATTAAGTTTCGACGATCAACAAAGAATAATACGAGAGTATCGTAAAAAACACCTTAATAATAAATATACTAAAGTGATGGTAGGTACTGGTGAACATTCAACTTTTATACCAGTTAAAAAAGGTGAAAAGGTTATTATAGGAGCAGGCAGACATTCATGCTTTATGGAAGCTGGACTATCATTAGAAGAATCGCAAAAGAGATTAGATGATAAAATTGATGATATGATATATTGTAAGCCTGTAACATTAGTAAAAAATATATTTAGAAGAATTAAAAGATAAGTTTAATAATTAGAATATAAATTATAATAAGAGAGTGTGAATATTTTGTAAAAGCAAAAATCCTACAATGTATTATTGTAAGATTTTTTAATTATTGTTTTTAATTAAGACTGCATTTTTTTAGTACGCATTCCTTCTTCATGAATATTATATTGATTCATAAGTTGCTCTTCTATTACCCTTAGAATAAATGCTCTATCTTCTTTACCATTGGTATTATCTATAAGTCTTTCTTCACATTCTGATTTAATATATGGTTTATTCTTACCTGTACGATATATTTCTTGAAAAAAACTACTATCAAAATAAGGTTTATCTGTTACATATACTTGTAAAGAACCATCTTTATCTTTATATAGCGTGAAATAATTTTCTGATTCGCATATAATACCACTATATAATATAGTGACATTATGTATCCATTGTTGAGCAGAATATCCAACATATTCGCTATCATTTAATACTTTATTCAGTGATATAAACGAATTTAATTCAGTTAGGTGAATAAGTTTTTTTATTACTTTACCTTTATGATATTGTATAGTTACATAATGTCCATCTATTTCAATAATCCTAAAATAAGAGTGATAGTCATTAAGCGTTTTAGGTGTTTTAACAACAAATATGTTACTATCATTAATCTCTACTTGATTACTACTTACAGCCTCAATTATGTATTTATCTTTTAAAAAGTCATTAAAAGAAATACCATTTAGAAGTTCTATTGCTTCTATGCTAATTAAACCATTTTGACATTTTTCTAGTAATTCAGTTATTTTATTAAACTGATTTTTTATATAATCTATATTATTTTCTGATTGTGCAATATCTATATTTGGCGTTGAATCGTAAAATTTTTTTAAAGTATTTTTATAAATATAATTGGTAATCATGCTTTTTTCCATAAAAATCCTCCGACTAGATAATAATATACTAATCTATATTATTTTTCAACTATTATTTTCATGTACCACACATTTTTAAAATATTTATCATTTTTACAATTCCCACACTAAACTTAATAAAAGTATATCATGTATAGGGTTAAAATATATTAATTATTATTTTTTTGTTAAAACAGCAGGTTTTGCTAATTGATTCTCTATTACATTTAGAATAAATGCTCTATCTTCTGTACCATCAGCGTTATCTATACGTCTTTCTTCATATTCTGATTTGATATATGGTTTATTTTTCTCTGTACGATATATCTTCTGAAAAAATCCATTATCAGAGTAAGACTTATCTGTTACATATAATTGTAAAGAAGCATCATTATATTTATAATATAGTGTAAAGAATCTTTCTGATTGGGTAATATCTATATTTTGCATTGATTCAGAAAATTTTTTTAAAATATTTTGATAAATACAATTTAGGATTATGTTTTTTTCCATACAAATCCTCCTTTTAAATTGATATTATACTACAAATTTTTAGATTTCTTCAAAAACTATATTTAATATCCTTTTTTATTATTTATTTTATCTTTAGAAAATAACAATAGTAATACTATCATAATAATACACCAAACAATAGTTGTTAGTATAGATATATTGGTATTTGTTGTAATTTTTCCATTTAATACTGATATTACATTATCTGTAAGTGAGAATGGAAAGAAATATTTTATTTTTGTAAATATGTTAAGTATTAATATACCAAAATATAGTGAAAAGTTTAATACCATACTTTGTGTATTTGATTTACTAAATCCAGAGATAAAATTTATTAATACTACAAAGAATATCATGAATAAGTAAAGTGAGAATAAACTATATAGGAAGTTTTTAGGTAATGCCTCACCAAATAATATTAATGTTGTTAATATAAAAAATATTAATGAGATTATATATGTTACTGTTACTGCTATTATTTGAGATAGTATGTGTGACAATATAAATTCTTGTTTTTTTACTCCATTTGTTTTAAGTACAAAGTATGTTCCTTTAGTTTTTTCTTTTATTATACTTCCAGCAAACATTATAATAAGTATAAATATAAACATTTCTGCTAGATTACCATTTAGTTGAACATAAGAATCTATATATGTTGCACTTCCTAAGAGAGTAGTTAAATCTCCCATTTCATCTCCAAGAATTTTAATTAATTCTGCAAGTATTTTGGCTGATATGGGACTTATAATTGCAAAACCTATAAGTACTAATAAAATAATTAAAAACTTTTTTGTTCTAAAGATTGATGTTAAATCTTTTTTTAATAAACATTTAAAATTACTCATTTTTATTTACCTCCGATACAAATATTTCTTCTAGATTATTTTTCTTTATACTTATAGAATTTACATTAATTTTTTTATTTGCTAAAATATTAAATATTTCTAATTCTGTATTATTTATATCATCTGTTTTAATTTCTATTGTATTTCCATTTGTAGTAATATCTCCTTTATATTGTTTTTTAAATTTATTAATATCTTCTTCATTTATAAAATCTATTGTTAAAATATTGTTATTAAGTGCTATTTCACTTATTTTTTTATTAAGTAGTATATTACCTTTATTTATAATTATTATTTGATCACATACTCTTTCTACATCACTTAGTATATGTGATGAGAATATAATAGACATTTTCCCTTTTAGTTTTTGTATTAAATCAAATATCTCTTTTCTACCTATTGGATCTAGTGCTGAAACTGGTTCATCTAATATAAGTATGTCTGGTTCATTTATTATAGATGCGGCTATACCTACTCTTTGTCTTAGGCCTCTTGATAATTTTTTTATTTCTTTATCTTTTTCATTTTTTAGTCCAACTAATCCTAATATATCATCTACTCTATCAAAGTTCTTTTTGTTTAAGGATAATAAAAATTCCAAATATTCTTTTATTGTATAAAATTCATAAAATTGTGGTACATCTTGTAAGTAGGCAATTTTTGTATCTTTATCGTATATTATTTCTCCACTTGTTTTCTCTAGTAAATCTACTATTATTTTCATGGTAGTTGTTTTTCCTGCTCCATTAGGTCCTAGAAGTCCACATACTTCTCCTTTTTCTAGTGAAAATGATATTTCATTTAAAATAACTTTATCACCATATTTTTTAGTTAGTTTTTTTATATCTAATATTTTTTCCATATATCCTCCTTCTTTTATATTATATGATAATTTTAAATTAAAAAAAAGAAGGAAAATAATTATTTAACTTTATTTCCTTCATAATCATATGTTTCTAAAACTTTACCATCGCCATTTATGCATATATTTCCATCCTTATCAACAGAAACAGGTGCAAATCCTGCAGGTATTAATTCTTTTGAAGTTTGTAATATTACTTTACCATTACCATTTATGATTCCATATTTTTGATCATTTTTATCGTAATTAGTATATTTTATAGTTTGAAAATAATATTTTTTATTGCTTAATTTATTAGGTACAAATTTAATCTCATCATATTCATCATCTAAAGAAATATTTACAATTTCTTTACCATTTATATCTATTGCACTTAGTTTTCCGTCTTTATAATTTATGAAAAGCACTTCATCCCCAAGTGGTGTATAATACTCACCACCTACAATATTAAATTCATAAGCACCTAAATCTAAGGCAATTTCATTGTTTAAATCATATACCATTTTTTTATTATTTTCAGTATAGAAGTATAATGAACCATAGTTGTAATAATCAGGATGTTCATCTAACTCAACAATTGAATTATTAGATACAGTATAGTGTTTTAAATCAATATCTAAAAACTTATTTTTTGCAACATTATACGTTTTTATAGTATTCCCCTTTAATGTTAGAATACAATTTATGTAACGGTTTTCATTTTCTTCTAAACTTAGTATAGCATCAAATGTTTGAAGTGTTTTTGAATTTTTATCTAAAACTACATATTTTCCATCAACTAATTTTATTGTGTTATTACCAAATACTAAATTTCCCTCTTGATCTTTATCCACAACATCTTTGTCATCTCTAGCAGGAGTATTTTCCTTATTATTATTCAATAATATGACTATAACAGCAATTGCAATTGCAATTATTACTAATATTAATACTGTAACAATTTTACTTTTTTTATTTTCTTTCATATATACATATCCTTTCTATAAATAATGTATCATAACATTTCTTTTTTTTCAAGTAATAATATTTCTGTTATTATAACAAATTTTTCTTTAATTATTTTGTATTTTAATGTATAATTTTATTGGTGATTATATGGAGAAAATAGAAACTAGTGAAATAGTTGATAATGCTAAGAAGATTAAGAATAGTGCGAATTATTATTTAATAATTTCAATAATATTTTTAATATTTGGTTCAATTTTAACGACAAATCCTGGAAATGTTGTTACATTTATTTCCTATATTATAGGTGGTATGCTTTTACTAATTGGTATAATTAGAATAATATCATTTATATATATGAAAAAGAAATATGATATAGTTAAAATATCTGATGTCGTTACTGGTTCAATATTATGTATATTAGGTATAATAGCATGCATATGGGGTTCTACAGTTGAAACTGTGATACGTATAGTAATAGGTGCTTGGATTTTGTACTGTGGTATTACTAAACTTATATCTTCATTTAGTTTAAATAAATATTCTGATAAAAAGAATAATATAGTTTTAATAATATCAATATTGATGATAGTTGTTGGACTTGCTACTATAATGATTAAATATATTGAATTTATGGCCCTTGGTATATTAATAATTATTTATTCTATTCTTGATATAATAGGTTATATTCTTTATCATAAAAATAAAGGTTTTCAAAATTAATTGAAAACCTTTTTTATTATTCATCTTTTTCTAATTTTTTTAATACATCTTTAGTTACTTTAATAGCAGTTTCTCTTATTGACTCAGTCATTTCTTGTAATACTGGTGTACCCTTTTTTACAGCGTAATTTGCTAAATCTTTTGCTTTTTTTTCTATTTGTTTTGCTTTTTTCTTAGCAATATCTAAAACTTTTTCTTTATCTAAATCTTCTAATTCTTGTTTTAATTGATTAGCCTTTGTTTCGATGTATTCTTTTACATCTTCTTTTTTTATTTGTTTGGCATTTTCAATTAGTTCACTTATTTTTTCTTTTAATTCTTTTCTAGTTTCGCTTCCCTTTTTAGGTGCGAATAGTATTCCTGCTGCTGCCCCTACTGCAACACCTGCTCCTACTGCTACTGCTGTTTTCAATTTACTCATATAATTACCTCTTTTCTTATAATTATATGATACCACTTTATAATTATTTAATACAATTAAAAATAATTATCTTTACTATACTTATGTAAACTTATGGTATAATCATACTGAAAGTAGGATTATATGAAAAAAATATTTAATAAAGACTTTTTTATATTAGTTAGTTTAACATTAATATTCTTTTTAGTTCAAATGTGTGTTCCTTATATAGGAATTGATGATTTTAATGCACAATATATAAATACATCAAGCAATATATTTTTACGAGGAATAGAAAGAGGAATTAATTGGAATATGAGAATAGGTGAAATCCTTTTCTTTACAATTGGATTATTTCCAAAAGTTATATACAATATTATGATAAGTTTATTTTTTGCTTGCTTTTTGATATTGATTAAAAAGTATAGTAATATTAACTATAAAAATAAAATATCACAATATATCTTATATTTCTTTCTAATTATGTTTTTTATGCCTGCGATGATAGAAAATATGTTTAAAATGTCAGATGCATGTAATCATTTAGTTGGTACTTGTTTTATTTTAACTGTTTTACTACCTTTAATAAAATACGATAATGGTACTAATGTTATAGATAGTAAAATTAAATATAATTTATTAATTATTTTATCTTTTTTTGCTGGTATGTCATCTGAGAATAACTCTATATTTATATTAATATTTTTAGTATATATTATTTTAAAAAATTTATTTAAGTTTAAAAAAATAGAGAGATGGCACTTATTTATGTTTATTTCTACACTTGCTGGATATTCATTATTAATATTCTGTGGTTCTACTATGACTAGAATAGAATATTTTAATTCTTTATCTGATATACAAAAAAGTTCTATTTCAAGTATTTTTTGGATATTTTATGAATATAATCAATGTTACGTAATACTTTTTATTATGCTCTTTATATTATATTTAATTATTGCTTTTATAAAATATAGAGGTAAATTTAAAATAGATAGGAAAATAAAATATAATTTATTTCTATTAATATTATCTACAACAACACTTCTAATGTTTTTATTCGCACCATACTTCAGTAATAAGGGAGCACTTTTTATACAATTTATACTTATTATAAATATTGTTGATTTAGTTAATATTATTTGTTGTGATATTAATAAAATTATACTTATTATAGTATCAATAATTTTGTTATTATTAAGCCTAATATCTACATATGGTATTGCTAAATATTTTTATGACTATAAAGTCTTTGATAGAAATAGAAACATAAGTATTTTAGAACAATCTAGTGAAATGAAAGATACAATAACTTTTCCACTTTATAAAGGAATGTACAATAATAATGTCTTGTTTTTCTTTCAAGATTTAACTGTTTGTGAAGAGGAAATTATAAAATTAAAATATGATATTAATTATGAATTTAAGGTATTATGTGAATGAAAAAAATATGTTTTTTAGACATATTTTTTATATATTTTCATCTCTTATTGAATCTAGTATATTTTCATGTTTTATTTTTCTTGCTGAATATAGCATTGTTATTAATACTATTATGAATACCCCTATTATTGCTCCAATTACTGATCCCCAAGGTACAAGTAGATGGTCATATGAATAAACATTATCCATTGCATGCCTAATAAGTAACATTACACCAAATGATACAGGAAGAGAATAAAGTAATGACTTAAATCCAAAGAATAAACTTTCAAAATAAAGTATTTTATTAAATCCATGAGGCGCAAGTCCTATACTTCTTAGCATTGCAAATTCACGTCTTCTAAGAGCAATACTAGTTGTTATCGTATTAAATACACTAGTTACTCCAATAAGTGTTACAAGACAGATAAATCCATATAATAATATTTTTATAACAAGTACTAAGTTATTAACTAGTTTCATTTCTTCTTTTACAGAATAGTAATGGTATAAAGAGTTGCTAAATTCATCATATGTTTTCTTTAGAGTTTTTTCATCATTTATTTTAAGTTTAAGAAATGAATAATTGGAATCTTGTGTAATTATATCTGAGAATTTTTCGCTTAATGGCTCGCTTGTTATTAATACTAAGTTATATGATGCGATTTGATCTAGGAAACCAAATGGTACTTCTTCTATTACATTAATATCATTTAATATTTTACAATTAAGTTTAATATTTTCTTCATAATTATAATCACATATATCTAAATTTTTATCAAAATCTTTATTTAACATTTTACCAGAATACATCTTTCTACTAGAGTTTTCATAAGATGTATACTTATAATTATTTACTAAAATAGGAGAATCACTTTTTAATGAGTATTTCTTAATAATTTTATCATAAGTATCTTTATCTACTACTAGATTTAATATCTCCATATTAGATTCATCTACATCAACATTTTTCTTAAAATTATCATCATATACTCTAGATAAATCACTAGTTCTATAATATAGAGTGTTTTCTATAAATGAATAATCTATTACCTTGCTATCCTTGGCTAAAAGCATCATATTATTTTTTACTTTATCATCTAATTTATCACTATAATATACCTCTACATCATACTCAGGTAATTGAGATATATCGTTAATACTTCCAAATGAATATTTTAAGAAACAAGAGAATGAAATAAATAGTACAATACTTATAAATAGTGAAATTATTGTAATTCTATATTTTTTCTTATTTCTTTTTATATTTTTTAATGCAAGTTCTCCTTCAACACCAAATATTTTTTTAACAAATTTGTTAGTTTTTAATTTTTTTGCTTTTATTTTAATATCATCGTTTTGACGTATTGCTTCAATTGGTGTTATTTTACTTGCACGTCTTGCAGGAATATAGGCAGATAATAGCACCGTTATTATCATAAATATAACTGGTATTATTATAAACATTGGATAAAAACTCAATAATAATTCTGATGGGAAAACATCTTTTAATAAAGAGTTTACTATTCTAAGTAAAATACCTATTCCTAGGATACTTGATAATATTCCAATAGTTATTCCAATGATACCAACAACTATTGCTTCAAAGAATACAGTTTTTCGTATTTGTCTCTTAGTCGCACCTATACTAGATAAAAGACCAAATTGTTTTTTTCTTTCTGATACAGAGATTGCAAATGAATTATATATTACTATTATACATCCTATTGAAATAAGGCTTAAAAATATTGACATTATCATTATAATAGTTGAATTATAATTATCATATTTAGTTTCACCATATAAAGTTAATAGTGTATCATTAAATTCTATATCACTATTTGTCAATTCAAAGGATTTAACTAGTTGTTTTGTTCTATCCATTACATTTTTAATCTTTTTATATGTAATATATGCATTTACGTCTTTTTCTTTATCAATTTGTGATTTAGTAAAAATACTATATCCTGCTGCACTATAACTCTCATAGTTTGGTCTTTCTACTATACCAACAATAGTTAATTTGTATTCTTTGGTATTTACTATTTTTTCAGGAAATCCATCAATTATTTTGTAGTTTCCTTCAATGTATTCTCCATTTTCACCTATTCTATCACCTATATTAAGAGTTAAGGTATCCCCTATATTATATTTAACACCAGCATTATCAATTATATGTTTAGATATTACAATTTCACTATCATTTTTTGGCAGTCTTCCATCAACTAGATTTAAGGTTTTTAAATAAGGATCATTACCATTAATCAAATAAAGGTAAGGTTTATATTCATTATTGCTTCCCTCAAGATAACTACTTCCTAAACCCTGTTCTATCATAACTTGCCTTAGTTCTTTTGATTCAGATAAATCGCTTAAATTTTTTGGGGAAATCCCTTTTATTTTTGCATGGTAACTTCCAACGGATGATTCTACTTCTTTAATCATGTTATCTCTTACAGTAGAGAATAACAGACCAACTCCTACCATTAATGCGGTAGATAGTATTATTCCTATTATTGATACAATAGTTCTTTTTTTATTCATTTTTAGGTGTTTTAATGTAAGTTTATTTAAGATATTCATATTATTCCACCTTTTCGTCGTTTATTATTTTTCCATCATCTATAGTTATAATTCTATCTGCATTTCTTGCTAGTGTAAGATCGTGGGTAATCATAATTATAGTTTGATTGTATTTTTTATTTGATAGTTTTAATAATTCCATTATCTCATTTGATGCCTTGCTGTCAAGATTACCAGTTGGTTCATCTGCTAGAAGTAAGGCAGGTTTATTCATTAATGCTCTTCCTATTGACACTCTTTGTTGTTGTCCACCTGATAGTTCATTTGGCAAATGACTTACTCTACTTCTAAGTCCTAAAATATCTATTATTTCGTTTAGGTATTCTTGATCTATTTTTTTACCATCTAATTCTATTGGAAGAGATATATTTTCAATTACATTTAGTGTAGGAATTAAGTTATAAAATTGATATATAAGTCCTACTTTTCTTCTTCTAAATATTGCAAGATTAGATTCATTTTGTTTGTAAACATCTTCACCATTTACAATAATTTTACCACTGCTTGGTCTATCCACTCCACCTAATATGTGAAGTAATGTACTTTTACCACTTCCAGATGATCCAACTATTGCAACAAATTCGCCATTATTAACACTAAAGTTAATGTTGTCTAAAGCGTTAACTAAAGTTTCTCCCTTTCCATATGTTTTACATAAATTTTTAACTTCTAACATTTTCATCACCTTAACCTATTTAATATTTCTTTTCTTGTTATACCAAGTTTTTCTAATTCACTTATTTTTAAATTTATATTTTCTATTTCTTTATCTATTTTTTCTTTTGCAATATTATTAACACAATCTGATATAAAGGTTCCCTTAGTTGAAATAGTTTGAATAATTCCTTTACTTTCTAACTTTTCATATGATTTTTTTACTGTATTAGGATTTATACCAAGAGTGCTTGCTAATTCTCTAATTGATGGGATTTGTTCTTTTGGTTTTAGTATTCCAAGTGCAACATATCGCTCAAATTCATTTATTATTTGTTCATATATTGGCGTTCTACTTTGATAGTCTAGATTAATAATACTACTCATACCTATCATCCTTTTTCTTATCGTATTCGTTTGTATTTAGATTATCAATATATTTTTTATAATCCTCTGTGTCTTTTACTAGTTCTATTTTAGATTCTATAATTTTAACAATTTCATCTACATTATTTGTATAATACTCATATTGTTCACCAGAATAATATAAACTTAACATACATCCATCTTTAGAACTATCATAATCCTCTAGTTTATTGTTTTTCATAAATTGTAATAAATCTTCAAATACCATATCATATACATAAGAAAAATCATCATATATCTTGCTCTCAAAACCCGCATTTAAGGAGATATGAATACTATCTTCTTCCCTTAAGATTCTATATAATTCTTCTTGTTTTTTATCACTAATATACTTATTTAATTCACTTGATAAATCACAAGGCATATAAGTAGTTTTTGAATTACTGTTTTCATAACTATATATAATTATTTTACAAGTATTTTCATTTATCTTTTTATAGTAATCTTTTAAATCAATATCATTTAAACTTGAATTTAGTATTTTATCTAGTTTAGAGTCAAATTTATAATATTTATTATCTATTTGATATGCGTATTTTTTAGATTTTAATTCGTTTAAAATTTTCTTATTTGACTCACTATCATTATTTAATTCTTTAATTAAACTATCTAGTTCATTATCACTCATAAAGATATGTTTTTCTATTATCTTTTTGCCCATTAAATATTTAACATTCATATAGTTTGTTTTATCTTTATCATTAGAGTTATTTAAACTATAACTTAAAATCTTATTTATTATTTTTTTATTAGATATATTAATATCTGTACCAAGTGATATTGTTATATTTTTTATATTAGAACTATTTATTATATATGGCGATTTATTTTTGTTTGTAATACATTCATTTAATCCACATAATCCATATATAACTAGTACTGAGATAAGAAAATAAATACAAGATAATTTTATACTTTTAATTCCATGTTTTGTTATTAGGTCATATATAAAGTAGTATGTAAGTACTAAAACCAATACAAACATAATTATTATTAATGTAGATAAGTCATTATCTATTGATATAACTTCATATAAGAATGCAACTATTGGTACTAGTGTTAAACACTTTATAGTTAAATGTGCATGTATATTTTTAAATGAAGTTTCACAGTTTTCCATTTTTCTTTTAGAGAATACATATAAACCAATAAATATATAAATTATACTTAGTACAAACATTTTTAAGAATATAGTTATATTAAAATATATTATATCGTCATTTCCAGTAATAATACTATTTATTAATAAGTATGGCATTGTATAGTTATATACAATCTCACTTATACTATTATTTAAGTAATATATATTGTCTTGTGCTTTTATAGTGCAACTATTATTACCACCACATATATAATCATTAGGAATACATGAATTATCTTCACATTTTATATATGTCTTGTTAGGTATGTTATTTTTTTGAGTTATATAACTATGACAAAATGGTATTAAAAATAATATAAGTAAAGTAACAACTATACTAGTAATAGCATTTCCACTTAAGGAAACTGAGATGTTGGATACTGTAAAAATAAATATATATGAAATAGTCCAGAATATAAAGTAATCTATAATTAAATTAAATGGTATTATAACATTTGAGAATAGAATTGATATTATACTTGTTAATATTACATTTATTAACATCATTGCAATTATTATAAGTATTCCACCAATTGTATTTGTAATGAAAACTGATGATCTACTAATTGGCATGGAATTGATAAAATCAACTGATTTTTTCTTAAATATAAATCCAAATAAACATATTGATAAAACAAGTGGTAATATAAATATACTCGCATAATTAAACATAGATAGCGTTCTTAAATCAAGTATATATCCATTCTTACCTGAAATGGCTAAAAATAATAATAATATAAAATTTAGTATAGGCATTATACATACAGTTACACATAGAGGTCCTAATGACTTTTTTATGTTTTGGAATAGATATTCTTTATTAAACAATCTCATTGAACTCATAACCTAATGCCTCCATTTCATATATAAATATTTCTTCTAGTGTAAGTGGTAAGTAATCAAGTATTACTGGTTTCATACTTTCTAGGATTTTCTTACTAGATTGGTCTTCATCATTTATGATTATTGTTGCAACACTACCAACTTTTTTAAAACTTAATATATCTAAATCATTAAAATCTTTTTCACTGAAATCTTTCTTTAGTGATATTTGTACTTTATACATATTTGTTTTTAAATCATCAATATCACTTTCAAATATTATTCCACCTTTATATAAAAGTCCTAGATTATCACATATATCTTCTAATTCTCTTAGGTTATGGCTAGTCATAACTATAGTCGTTTTTTTATCTTCCATTTGTTTAGCAATTATTTTCTTTATGACATTTCTTATTACTGGATCAATTCCATCAAATGTTTCATCAAAAAACATATAATCAGCATTAGTTGCAATAGCACAAATAAGTGCACATTGTCTTTTCATACCCTTAGAAAAAGTACTTATTTTTTTGTTTAAATCTAGATGAAGGAGATTTGCTAATTGTTTTAGGTAATCCATGTCAAAATTGTTATATAAGCTTTGATAAAATAAAGCGGTATCTAATAATGTATAATTTGAATAGAAAAATAAATCATCTGGTACAAATACTAATCTTTGTTTTACTTCTGCATTATCAAATGCTATTTCTCCATCTACTACTATGGAACCACCATCTGGAGTAAGTATTCCGTTAATAAGTCTTAATAATGTACTTTTTCCAGCACCATTTGCTCCTACTAATCCATATATACAATTATCTTTAATAGTACAGTTTAGATTAGATAGTACATAATTTTTATCATATTTTTTTGATAGATTTTGAATATTAATCATAAAATCCTCCGTTCAATTAATTATATAATTGTACTACTTGTACTAGTACAATTATAAATATATAAATTTGTTTTGTCAATAAAAAAATTCTCTATTTTAGAGAATTAGTGTCTTTTTATTATTGATATTATCCAAAATATTATAAATACTATTAGATTAATAATTACTATACTAGCACCTGTTGGTGTTCCAAATATATAGGAAATAGTTATTCCTATCATAAAACATACTACTGATATAATCGCACTTGTTATAACAACAAATTTAAACTTCTTAAATATTTGCATAGAAGTAAGGGATGGAAATATTATTAAACTAGATATTAATAATGAACCCATTATTCTCATACCAATTACTATAGTAACTGCAGTTAATACTGATATTACTATATTATATATATTTGTTTTTATACCTGATGCTTTTGCAAAGTTTTCATCAAATGTAACTGCAAATATTTTATTATAAAATATAATAAATAATATTAATACTAATATAGAACAGATAATACTTAATATTAAATCAGATTTACTCATTGCTAAAATGCTTCCAAATAGGAAATTATTTATATCAGTATTTACGCCTGATTTTAGTGATATAGCAAAGATACCGATAGCAAGAGAGGAAGCAGAAATAAGTGCGATTAGAGAGTCACCTTTGATTTTGCTATTTTCACTTATCTTTAATAATAGAAATGCCACTATTATAACTGTTGGTAGTGCTATTTTTAAAGGTGCTACATTTAATACTGTTGCTATTCCTAAGGCACCAAAACCAACATGTGAAAGCCCATCTCCTATCATTGAATATCTTTTTAATACAAGTACAACTCCTAAAATAGATGCACATAAAGAAACAAGAAGACCTACAATAATTGCTCTTAATATAAAAGTGTAGGAAAACATTTCGCTAAATATTTGTATCATTAAATGCCTCGCTTTCTACACATTCGCACGTATTATTATGTAAGTAATCACTAATTGTACTAAAAAATGTATTTTTTCCATTAATATTTAGAATGTGAGTTGCATATTCTAAAGAGGTCTCAACATCATGTGTTACCATTATTACAGTAAGTCCATCTTTTTTATTTAATTCACTTATTTTTTTATATAAATCACTAGTTGATGTGGGGTCTAGCCCTGTTACTGGTTCGTCTAGAACTATTATTTTGTCACTCGCACATAGCGCTCTTGCTAGCATAACTTTTTGTTGTTGTCCCCCAGATAATTCTGTATAGCATTTATCTTTTAAGTTTAATATATTAAGTTTTTTTAATGTTTCTATTGCTTTTTCTTTATCTTTTTTACTATAAAATGGCTTAATACTTAGTTTATTTAAACATCCAGATAATACTATTTCATAAACTGAGGCAGGAAAGTTATCTTGTATTTTTTTTATTTGTGGTAAATATCCAATTTCATTTCTTTTTAAGTTTTTTTTTAAAGTTATTTTTCCACTCATCTCTTTTTTTAAACCAACTAATGCTTTTACGAAAGTTGATTTTCCTGCTCCATTAGGTCCTACTACACAAATGTAATCTCCACTTTTTATATTTAAACTTAGATTATCTATAACTTTTTTATTTTCATATCCAACACATAATTTATCTATTTCTATCATTTTAATGCCTCACTTAAATTATCTATATTTTTCTTCATAAGATCAATATATGTATATTCTTTTTCAAATTCATCTTTAGTTACATTATGTATGGAATGAAATATAAGAGGTTTTGCATTAGTTTCTTCTGCAATAATATTTGCTACTTTTTTATTTGACATTTCTAAATAAAATACTACTGGTATTTGTTCTATTTTTACTTTATTTATTAGAAAGGAAATCGTTTTAGCACTTGGTTCTGTTTCACTAGAACATCCTGGGAATGCAGCATAGTAATCTAGATTATAACTATCTGTAAAATATTTGAATGGAAATCTATCCCCAAATACTAATACTTTTCTTTTAGAATTAGAAACTATGTCTTCAATCTCTCTATCTAGTAATTCTAATTCATTTATATATTTATTTTTGTTGTTTAAATATGTTTCTTTATTTGTTTCATCTTTTTTTATGATTGCCTCATATATTGCATTAACTAACTTTATAGCATTCTTTGGAGATGTCCATATATGTTCATCGTATTCTTCTTCCTTACTTTCTATTTCCATTCCTTCTTTTTGTTCTTCATAACTTAAATCTACATAATCCATTAATCGTATTATAGTCATTTTGCTTGTATCTAAAGTAGATAGTATATCATCTACCCAACTCTCAGATTCTCCACCTACATATATAAAAATATCACTATTTTGAATATTTATAATATCCCTTGGACTAGGGTCAAAAGAATGTACTTCACTACCTGGTTTTATAAGCATTGTTATATTTGCATTGTCTCCTATAATAGCACGTGCAAAGTCATATCCTGGAAAATATGTTGATGTAATAGTAAATTTATCATTAGTAGGATTAGATGTACAACCTACTAATATAAATATAAATGCAAGTAAAAGTATTTTAATTTTTTTCATTATTTGCCTCACAGTCATCACAAATACCATATATAATATTATCCATTTTAAATCCATGATTTTTTATAACGTGTAAATTAAGATCGTTTATTTCGCTACATTCTAAATGTATGAGTTTACCACATTTATTGCATTTAAGATGGGAATGTCTTAAACAAAATTCATCAATATATTGATATTTTGACATATTATTTTCATTAAATTTCTTAACCATGTTATTTTTTTCTAAAAATTCTAAATATCTATATATAGTTGTAGTACCAACTTTAGTATCATTATTATTAAGATATTTAACTATTTCATTAACGGTTATACACTTTTCTTTATTTTGTATAAGACAGGATAATATTAATTCTTTTTGTTTTGTATTATAATTATTTCTCATATACACCTCGAATATGAAAATGATTTTCAAATTAAATTATATCACACTATTTAAAAAAAACAAGAATTTCTTGTTTCTTTGTCAATTATTTTATCAATTCCCTTTCACTATTTATTATATCATGCACTACATTAAAATCTTTGAACAGAATTTTTTGATCCTTTATTATCATGTACTCTTCATGTCCTTTACCAAGTATTAATAAACTATCTCCTTCATTTAACATACTTATTCCCTTTTCTATGGCTTTTCTTCTATCTAGTATTACTTCATAGTTTTCATTTTTATTTTCCTTTAACATATCTTCTACAATTTGGCTTGGGTCTTCAAAGTGCAAATCATCGTTAGTAACAATTACTTTTTTACTTAAGGTAGTTGCAATTTGCATCATTATAGGTCTTTTGGTTCTATCTCTATCGCCAGTACATCCAAATACTGTATATATGTTTCCTTTTGTAACTTCTTTTATAGTAGTAATTATTTTTTCCATGGCATCTGGAGTATGTGCATAGTCAATTATAATACTATTATTTTTATATATTATTGTTTCCATCCTACCACTTGGTGATTCTAATAATGGTACTAAATTTGTTATTTTATCTTGACTTATTCCAATTAAATCTAAAACAACTATTGTACTAAGTAAATTATATACATTATATTTTCCTATTAGTTTAGATATTAAATGTTGCTTACTGTTATTATGGCTGTAAGTTATTTTTGTACCTAGGTTATTCATAATACATTCTTCTACTTTGTAAGTTCCACCATTAAATCCATAAGTAACATTATTGTTTTCAGGAAGCAAATAAATATCTTTATGTGGATCATCATAGTTTACTATTGCAACACCATTTTGCTTTAATTTTTTAAATAATTGTTGTTTTGCATTAGCATAATTTTCCATAGTTTTATGATAATCTAGATGATCTTGTGTAAGGTTTGTAAATATAGCATAATCAAATTTGAACCCCTCTACTCTTCCATAACTGATTGCTTGACTACTGACTTCCATACAGACATATTTACATCCTTGTTCATATGATTTTAATAGAAGTTCATATAAATCTAGTAAATCTGGAGTGGTATTACTAAGGTTTTCCTGTTTTTTATCAATATAAAAACCAATTGTACCAATATATGCAGTTTTAATATTAAGTTTATTTAATGCTTTGTGTAATAGATATGCGCTTGTTGTTTTTCCATTTGTACCAGTAAAACCAATTATTTTTAGATTTTCTATATATTTACCATAATTATTACTTAAATAATCTACTAAATATTGTCTAGTATCTTCAACCACTTCATAATCTATACCATAATCTCTATCTTCTTCTACAATTAATTTTGAAGCACCATTTTTAATCGCACTTTCTATATAATCATGACCGTTTCTTATTTCACCTCTTATTGCAATAAATGTATCGCCTTTTTTTACTTTTCTAGAATCTACTTGTATATTTAGTATCATTTGTTATCACCTTATATTTATTTTACTATATATTATTTTTAATAACAAGTAAGGATTAAAATATAATAAAAAAAAGAAGTTTAATTATTGAACTGAACCCCAAAAATTGGACAGTTTAATTATTCAAGGATTGTAACCTGTA